>NZ_JAALDZ010000115.1:0-15604 GCF_014145125.1 Dietzia sp. CQ4
ACTCGGGACCGCCGCCGCCTGGACCCCCGACGACGCCGGGGTCGCCCTGACCGGCGCACGCACCGCGGGACTCACGGAGCCGGTGCAGCTCGTCCCGCCCACCGGTGACGCCGACCTCTGGCGGGTGCAGGAGGTCCGGCGCTCCTGGACCCCCGGCCCCGACGCGGTCAGCGTCGACGCCGCGACCGGCGGGGTGGTCCAGACCCTCCCGTTCTCCGACCACCCTCTCGCCGCCAGACTGACCGACTGGGGGATCCGCCTCCATATGGGGTTCCTGTTCGGGCTGGCCAATCAGCTCCTGCTTGCCGCGGTGGCGGCGGCCCTCGTCGTCGTCATCGTGCGGGGATACGTCCTGTGGTGGACGCGGCGGCCGACCCGCACCGGCGGTCCGGCCCGGCCCCCCGTACGTGGTGCCCTGCTCGAACTGCTGCGCCGACGCCCGGCGGGAACCCTGGTCGGGGTAGCCGTCGTCGCGGCGATCGGGTGGGCCGTCCCCCTCCTGGGGATCTCGCTGGCGGCCTTCCTCGTCCTGGACGCGTTCCTCGGACTCGCGGCACGGCGCGCGCGCGGCTGACACACGACGCGCACGCGGCTGTCAGCGGGGCAGACCGCTGGGGTTACCCTCACTCCCATGGTGTCCAGGAGCGCGGGCGTCCTCTCCTCGGGCGCGCAGGCGATTCGCGCGTCCACCTACAGCTCCCCGGCCAGGTCCGCGCTCGCGGCGTTCGCCTCCGCCATCGCCCTGTTCACCGCACTGCTGATGATGCCGTAGGCCACGTCCTCGGGCAGCTCGCCGGAGCTGCACGACGCCGTCTTCACGGCCACGTCAGCGGTGTCGGTGACGGGTCTGACCACGGTCGACACGGCCGCCCACTGGTCCTCGGCGGGTCAGGTGGTCATCCTGACGGCGATCCAGCTGGGCGGCCTGGGCATCGTGACGATCTCGTCGATGCTGGCACTCTCGGTCACCCGGCAGTTCGGGGTCCGCACCCGCCTGCTGGCGCAGACCGGGACGTCGGCGGGCGGGCTGGGGGAGGTCGGGTCGGGGGGACGGGATCTGGCATGCCGTCTTCTACGCCGTCTCCGCGTTCAACAACGCCGGTTTCATCCTCCACCCCGACGGCCTGGCGGCGGTGGCCCACGACCCCGTGGTCTTCTGGGCACTGATCTGCGCCGTGTTCCTGGGCAGTCTGGGATTCCCCGTCCTGCTGGTCCTGTGGAAGCACCAGTGGCACCTCGGCAGGTGGAACCTCCACACCCGCCTGACCGTCGAGTTCAGCGTCCTGCTGATGCTCGTCGGGGCGCCGGGATTCGCGGCGCTGGAATGGAGCAACGTCGCGACCCTCGGTGGGGAGAGCGTCGCGGACAAGCTGCAGAACTCCCTGTTCGCCTCGGTGATGATGCGATCCGGGGGTTTCGCCGTGATCGAGCCGTCGGACACCAGGTCCTCGACCATGTTCATCACCGACGCGCTGATGTTCGTCGGCGGCGGTTCGGTGTCGACCGCCGGCGGGGTCAAGGTCACCACCCTCGCCGTCATCTTCCTCGCCTTCCTCGCCGAGGCCCGTGGGCAGGAGGACACCACCGCCCACGGCCGCGCGCTGCCCACGTCCTCGGTCCGGGTCGCCGTCTCCGTCGCCGGCATGGGACTGACGCTGGTGTCGGCCTCGGCCCTGACGCTGATGGTCCTCACCGGCGAGGACCTCGGACGCCCGCTCTTCGAGTCCATCTCCGCGTTCGCCACCTGCGGTTTGAGTTCCGGCCTGAGCGCGGAACTCGAGCCCGCGGGGGTGTACGTTCTGTCCGGGCTCATGTTCGCGGGGCGGGTCGGCATCATCACGTTCGCCACCGCGCTCACAATGCGAGCCCAGCGCACCAGATACCGCCTACCCACAGAGAGGCCGATCATTGGCTGACCGCAACCGTCGCCAGTCCCCGGTGCTCATCGTGGGCCTGGGCCGCTTCGGCGTCTCCCTGGCCACCCAGCTCGTCTCCCAGGGGCGCGAGGTGCTCGCGGTGGAACGGGATCACGGACTCGTGCAGAAGTACGCCGACTCCCTGACCCACGTCGTGGAGGCGGACGCCTCCGACATCGAGGCCCTCCAACAGCTCGGCGCGCAGGACTTCTCCACCGCCGTCGTGGGCGTGGGGACCTCCATCGAATCGTCCGTCCTGGTGGCCGTGAACCTCGTCGACCTGGGCGTGGAGCACGTGTGGGCCAAGGCGATCAACAAGGCGCACGGAAAGATCCTCACCCGGATCGGGTGTCACCACGTCGTGTTCCCCGAGCACGACGCAGGTGTCCGGGTGGCGCACCTGGTCGCCAACCAGATGATGAACTTCATCAAGTTCGACGACAACTTCGCGATCGCGCGCATGCTCCCCCCGAGAGACGTCGTCGGTCGCACCATCGACCAGTGCCGGCCCCGCAGCCGCCACAAGGTCAACATCGTGGGGATCAAGCCTCCCGGCCAGCCCTTCCACTACGCGGAGCCGGAGACCTCGATCGGTGCGGAGGACGTGATCATCGTCTCCGGCCACGTCCGGGACCTCGAGAGGTTCGCCGACCACTCCGACCGGAAGCGATAGCTCCGGCGGATTCCCTCGCGGCAAGAAGAATGCTGGTCTTGGTGCGACTCCGGGACTAGATTCCGGACATGACAGTCACCGACGAGCTGCTCGAGGCCGCCACGGCCTACCGATCCGACTTCGACAAGGGCGGCCTGCCCATGCCGCCCGGCCGCAAGATCGCCGTGGTGGCGTGCATGGACGCCCGCCTCAACCCGTACGGGCTACTGGGTCTGTCCGAGGGTGATGCGCACGTGATCCGCAACGCCGGAGGCGTGATCACCGACGACGTCCTGCGCTCCCTCACGATCAGCCAGCGCCTGTTGGGCACCGAGGAGATCGTGCTGATCCACCACACCGACTGCGGCATGCTCACGTTCCGGGACGACGACTTCAAGGACCAAATTCAGGCCGAGACGGGCCTGCGTCCACGGTGGGCCGCGGAGGCGTTTCCAGAGGTGGAGGCGGACGTCCGCCAATCGCTGGCGCGGGTCGAGGCGGACCCGTACCTCTTGTACGGCACCGCTGTTCGCGGATTCGTCTACGACGTGGAGACCGGGGACCTGAATGAGGTGGCCCGCGGATAGGTCCGCCACGCGATAGGGGTGTCCGGGCCCTGGTCGAGTTATGGATGACGGCTGCGCGTCTCGGGTGCCGTCCCCGGCGAGGAGTTCATCGCTTTCTCACGCCGTGTTGCACAGGCCCGCTTCCCTTGGACGCCGCTAATTGTCGTTATGACAAGTAGACGATGCCGAGTTGTGAATCTCGCGAACTCGACCGCTCCCCGAACTGCTCGCACGTTCGTCCGGTCTCGCACTGGCAACTCGGCACCTCAGAACCCGGCGCTTCATCAGCAGGCGCGGGGGCGCGACTGGTGGAGCTGCTCGGTCTGAGGCTGTGCGCGATTCCGTCGCCCCCTGCGTGGGCGTGGTCGGAGACATTCCGAAAGCCGACCTTCTTGCCCCACACGGGCATATCGCCGTCTGGCGGGTTCGCCTGCGACAGATAGTCAACGGCGTGCCACAGGATCTCGTTTTCTTGCCCCTAAGAGTGGAGTCCACTGTGGCCGTCACGCGGCAACGATTCTCGGCGGCTCGCGGCATCGTCCGGCCTCGAAACCAGCGACTTACCATGACCAAGGTCATTGCGGCGTTCCTTGCGGTGCCAATGTCTCGGTGACGCGAACACTCAGTTCCGGCTTGTCGTGGCCTTCGGTGTGGGTGTATGTCCCGAGATGGGACCACATCGAGTCCACGAGCGGCTGGAGGAACAAACGGCCCAGCTGAGTGACGATGACGTCGACCACCTGAACAGCATCGGCGCGGACCCTAGACGCCGCGCCAGATTCCCGCATAGCCGCCACTTCCCGGTGTGTCAGCTCGGTGAGTCGCTCGAGTAACTCACCTCGCTGACCGCCGGGATCTAGCAACGCGCGGCGCAGGTAGTTCACCACCTCGGGACGCCTGACCAGCATGTCGACAACCGCGTCGTTGCGGATCCGGGCGATGTCGGCGCCTGGGATGTCCACGGGCGCCGAGGCAAGTGCGGTAGCGAAATGCTCTACGACCAGTCGCTCGACCGCCTCGCGAAGGCCGTCCTTTGTGCCGTAGTGATGGACCACGAGACCCACCGTCACTCCGGCCGCGGTTGCCACGGTTCGCAACGAAGTGCCGTCCTCGCCGTTGGCGGCGTAGAGATCCAGTGCGGCGTTGCGGATGCGCGCCTTGGCAGTGAGATCCCGGCCCGCGGCGCCTGGTGCGGAACGATTCACGCGGTTCCCCTTCAGTTGCGGTCGAGCCTACGGACCCCAAACTAGACTATACGTCGGTACCGCTTACTGTATGTTCGTACAGTACAAGGTGTCCCGGCTCAGTCGGCCTTGTCGACCTGACTATCGTGCCGTCGACAGCCAGTTGCTCAGGCCACCCGTATCGGGCCTCAGGGCCCCTTGGACGTCCCGGTCAAAGGTTGGGTCACGGGTCGGACGTGCGGGTGTCGGCGATATCTCCGTCGCCACAAGCCGAGGTATCGCACCCAGTACAACTTCATCGACAGGAAGGTCTGGACATGGACACATTTCGCGACAAGGCCGGCGAGCCGATAGGTACCGATATCGACAACTGGGTGGCCTCGTTCACGCGCATGGAATCCGGTTCCTCCGAGCTTCCTCCCCACCACCCCAACTGCCTTGGCTGTGGACCAGAGAACCCGAATGGTCACTTCCTCTCGGTACGGCGTGACGGAGACGGCGTCGTCGCACACCACCAGTTCGACCAGCGCCACGTCGGGGCACCGGGCATTGCACACGGCGGCGCGGTAGCGACCGTGATTGACGACCTCTTCGGCTTCTTGCTGTATTCGGTCGGCGAGCTCGCCGTGACGCGCCGTCTCGAGCTCGAGTATCTTGCGCCAGCACTACTCGACACCCCGTACATCCTGCGCGCTGCAGTTCGGTCTCGCGATGGCCGGAAATTGGACCTCACGTCCACGATGGAGGATGCAGAGGGCCGCACTGTTATTACTGCCACTGCCCTGTTCATCGTGGTCGAGGTTGAACACTTTTTGCAGTCACAGAGAAACTCGAGGGCTTAGGCCAAACTCACCGCCGCGAGCACCAGGCCCGAATACGTCGAGGATGTCGGCGGAGCCTGAAGATATTGAACGCCACGCCCAAAGAACGGGCGAAGCGGAAGGCACCGTGCAATGCCAGTTGCCCTGTACGAGTCAACCAAGTGGCAGCGCTACCTACGACGGAACCCCGTCGGCGGGTGGCCGGTCCAGTGCTTGAAAGCGTGTGAAAAGCTGGCGAGGTCGCTATATCCGAGGTCCGTGGCGATCTCGCTCGCGGACACAGATCCGTCCAGTAAACGAAGAATCGCGTACTCACGAATGACCGACTGGCGCAGTCCGCGATAGGTCATCCCTTCCTCAGAGAGGCGCCGCTTAAGTGTGCTCGTAGAGATGGAGAGTTCGTCTGCAATCCACTGACTTCCACAATCTGCGGGACGCTTCTCTATCAGACGTCTCACCTTGTCCGAATACGAGGCGATTTTACTCCGCTCGTCGAGCCTTCGCTGCAAGTCACTGATAGCGAGTCGATACGCCACGGGGTCAGAGAACCGGCAGACGTGATTGACCGCGTCAACGGGAAAATGCAGAATGGACAGTGAAGCGTCAAATACCAGGCGACCAGCTAACCGATCCTGATCCACGGGCAGACCTTCCGGAGCGGGCCAACCCAGTGAGAGTGTGATGTCTGGTGCATCGCCAACGAGTATATTCAGCAGCCTCAGCAGGACCGCACCACAGTAGGTGACCACTAGGGAGTCTAGGACTCGATCGCCCGTCTGCCCATTGAGCGCGACAGACACTCCGTGTCCACCTGCGTAGAACTGCGCACTCAGGGCTGGGGTTATTAGCGGCAGGTAGGCAAGCAATTCCAATATCTCGCCTGCGGAACCTGCGCTTACTAGTGGGACGCTTAATGGTCCGAAGGACGTCAGATGAGCATGCTGGGCGAACGCCAAACCGAGGGTCGTTGCTTGGTCAACGTCGAGGTCGGGCAAGGCTTCCCTGATCCACCGCAGGGGAACTTGGGCGTTGATGGCGAGAAGTGACTCGACGTCGCTTCGCTCACGATCCATGATCTCGCGAAACCGTGCAACGGCGTCTTGCTCCAGAACTGGGCTCTCAAGTAACTGCGCGAACACGAGCGGTGGCACGCCCTCGCGATCAAGATTCATCGCCCCCGCCTTCTGAGCCAAATTAACAAGCTTCTGCCCTCAATCAACCTAGCCGCAGTCGTCGTTGTTAGCAATGCTGTGAGCAGCTATTACCCGAACAACCATGCAGGAGCCAGCGATGACAGTCGTAACCTTCGTCTCACATGAGGGAGAGAAGCACGTGGTGCCCTTAGAGGAGGGGCAGTCACTCATGCGGATCGCCGTCAACAACGCGGTGCCCGGGATTGACGCTGACTGCGGAGGCGAAGCCGCGTGCGGCACGTGTCATGTCATCGTTGATCCGCAGTGGTCCGAACAGGTCGGCCTCTCGGGAGCAAGTGAAGAGGAAATGCTCGCAATGAACCCGGAAAGGCTGCCGACCTCTCGACTGTCGTGCCAGATGACCGCGTCCGCGGATTGGGACGGCCTGGTCGTCCAGGTGCCAGAGTTCCAGATGTAACGACGAAGGGATCAAGAGTCGTGTCAAGCAATCATGTAGAAGTCGGGGACAGAATCCGGTCGGCCATCCCGATGGATCTTCAGATCCGGGGCGCCCATCTGTACGACAGGACTCGGCGCTGGGTGACAAGGACGAATGGGAAGAAGCTCTTCGTAGAGAGTCCCATTCCTCCCGTCGAGGATGTCGAGCTCGCCGACATCGACCTCAGTAATCCCTTTCTCTATCGCCAAGGCCGCTGGCAGTCCTACTATGAGCGCCTGCGAAACGAGGCTCCGGTCCACTTTCAGCCCAACAGTGCGTTCGGGCCGTTCTGGTCAGTGACCCGACATGAAGACATCATCGCGGTCGATAAGAACCATGAGGTCTTCTCCGCCGAGCCGATGATAGTGATCGGGGCCCCGCCTCGTTTTCTCGATATTGAGATGTTCATCGCGATGGACCCACCGCGCCACGACGTGCAGCGAGCAGCTGTGCAGGGGGTGGTGGCGCCGAAGAACCTGCGCGAGATGGAGACGCTCATTCGGTCTCGGGTTCGCGAGGTACTAGACGACTTGCCGGTGAATCAGCCGTTCGATTGGGTCCAGGCTGTCTCGATCGAACTGACAGCTCGAATGCTCGCGACGCTCTTGGACTTCCCATACGAGGAACGTCACAAACTCGTGTACTGGTCAGATATTGCAACTTCGTTCGAGGAAGCGAACGGTGGTCCTGCGGACCTCGACGAGACGTTCGACGGAATGCGCGAGATGGCGAGCGGTCTGAGTTCTCTGTGGTACGACAAGAAGGCTCGGTTAGCAGAGGGGGAGGAACCCGGTTTCGACCTGGTCACCATGCTGCAGAGCAACGAGAACACCAAGGATCTGATCGACCGCCCGATGGAATTCATGGGCAACTTTGTGCTGTTGATCGTCGGAGGGAACGACACGACCCGGAACTCGATGAGTGGTGGCGTTCTGGCGCTGAACCGGTTCCCAGACCAGTTCGAAAAGCTCAAGTCCAACCCTGACCTGATCCCCAACATGGTCTCCGAGATAATCCGGTGGCAAACGCCGCTGGCCTACATGCGCCGAATCGCCAAGACTGACACTATCTTGAACGGTCAGTTCATCCGTAAGGGTGACAAGGTCGTGATGTGGTACGCCTCAGGCAACCGCGACGAGCGTGTGTTCGAGCGGCCCGATGACTTCATCATCGACCGGGCCAACGTCCGCAACCACATCTCCTTCGGGTTCGGCGTACACCGGTGCATGGGCAACCGACTGGCCGAAATGCAGCTGCGGATCCTCTGGGAAGAGCTGCTCCCCCGCTTCGAGAACATCGAGGTCGTCGGCGAACCCGAGTACGTGCAGTCCAACTTCGTGCGGGGTATCAGCAAGATGATGGTGCGCCTCACCCCGAAATCCGGCACATGACATCGCAGCGAGCCCTCATCATCGGTGCCAGCCATGCCGGAGCCCAACTCGCGGCGAGCCTACGGCAGGACGGGTGGAGCGGTGAGATCGTCCTCATCGGCGAGGAGCCCACGGTGCCCTACCAGCGCCCGCCACTGTCGAAGGCGTATCTCGCCGGGAAAACCACCCTCGACGAGATCACCATCCGCAGTTCGGACTTCTACTCCAAGCAGCGAATCCAGCTTCTCAACGCGCACGTGGAGGCGATCGACCGCTCGGCTGGGCACATCGTTATGAGCACCGGCGACACACTGACATACGACAAGCTCGCGCTGTGCACGGGAGCCCGCCCTCGTCAGCTCCGCGTTCCTGGGGCCGATCTCGCCGGGGTCCATTACCTTCGTACCGCCGCAGACGTCGAGTTGATCCGCACGTCCGCCGCCCCCGGGCGGCGGGTGGTGATCGTCGGGGGCGGCTACATCGGACTTGAGACGGCCGCCTCACTACGGGCACTGGGCCTGGAAGTCACCGTGCTCGAGGCGACCACTCGCGTCCTCGAGCGGGTCACTGCTCCCGACGTATCAACGTTCTTCGAGCGGATCCACCGAGAGGAGGGCATCGATATCCGAACGGGCGCCAAAGTCGCAGCATTAGTCGGAGACGATTGCGTCCGGGAGGTCACACTATCTACTGGCGAGTCGATTCCGACTGATCTGGTCATCGTGGGTATCGGTGTTGAACCGAGAACAGAACTCGCCGAGGCGGCGGGCTTGACCCTGAACGATGGTGTGGTGATCGACGAGCACGCCCGAACCAGTGACCCAGCCATCGTTGCCGCCGGAGACTGTGCCAGCAAGTACATCTCTCGATACGGTCGCCGAGTCCGGCTGGAGTGCGTACCCGCAGCAACCGATCAGGCGAAACTCGCCGCGGCTACCCTTTGCGGGAAGTCCAAGAGCGCAGTGTCGCTGCCCTGGTTCTGGTCAGATCAATACGATCTCAAGCTGCAGATCGCCGGTCTCAACACCGGTTACGACGAAGTCGTCCTCAGCGGTGACCCCACCCGAGACCGCGACTTCAGCTGCTTCTACCTCCGTGATGGCGAACTCCTTGCTGCAGACTGCATCAATCGTCCCCGTGATTTCATGCTCAGCAAACAGGTCATCACACAGCAGCGTCCTTTCGTCCGGACCGATTTCGCCCATACGGGTTCTCCCGATTCCTTGCGCAATGGGTAAGCCAGTCCCGAGCGAGACTCGCACGGTCAGCGGCGGAGCCTCGACGAACGGCGCTGACATCCCACTGGCGCAGCAAGAGAGCCCGGTTCGTGCCCGCCTGCCGTTCAGAAAGGAACTCTGATGACTCGCCAGACGCTCATCGAGAACTATCCACATCGGGTCGGGGGGCACTGCGGCTCAGCCGCGATGCGAGACCTCCTGCACTGGCAAGGCCTCGGCTGGGAAGAACCGCCCGATGAAGGTCTCGTCTTCACCCTCGGGGGGTCACTTGGCCTGTCCTACTTGCGCTCGAGCGACCTCTTCCCGCCGCTTTATCTGGTAGGGAGAGACTCCGATTTCGAAGTAAATCTCCCCCATCTACTGGGCGCACAGGTCCAAGTGCTCACGACCGACGATCCCCGAGAAGGATGGTCGTGGATTAGCCAGGAGGTCGATGCCGGAAGGCCAGCCCTGATATGGGGCGACATTGCAGAGTTGCCCTACCTGCGGGTTCGGCTCCAAATGAGTCGCCACGATATCGTGGTAATTGGTTACGACGAGGCGGAGAGGATCGCCTTCGTTGTTGACAACGACCGTGCCGAGGTCCAAAAGGTTCCGTTCGACGCTCTCGCTCGAGCACGGTCGTCGATGTCATTCCCACAACCGACACGTCACACCACGTACCGCATCGCCTGGCCGCATGAGTTACCAGACCTTGCGCAGGTTGCCGCAGCGGCTTTCCGTCAATCGGCAGCGAACATGCGCCACCCAACTCCGCCCGGAGTCGTCGATCTCACGACCGCGGTGAGCGGTTCCGAAGGCTTAGCAGCAGTCGCCCAGCTCGCCGCTGATGTCCGGACTTGGTCCCATCTACCGGCTGACGAACTCGAGATCCTCTTATTCAGCTTGAGCGCTTTCATCGAGAAGGCCGGCACCGGAGGTGGCCTGTTCCGAAAGCTGCTCGCTGACGGCTGCGCGGACGTGGCACGTTTGACCGGTGACCTCGCGACCGAAGATCTCGCCGTAGTCGCCAGACACTGTGCACAGACATGGACGGAAGCCGGAAGGGCCGCAAGCGAGCACGAGGTCGATGTACGTACTCGGCTGGAACGTGTGGCTTCGGCGGTTAGCCTCCTGCCCACGCTCGAGCTTCAACTGGCTGAAGCTCTGGAGTCAGCTTCGCGATCACTTGCAGCAGCCTGACGAATCGGGAAGTCCAAACTGGACGGTAGAAATTCCGGCCGCACTCAGACTGCAGCGGATGGCTCGCCGCAGCACGCACCGAAACGACCGGGCTCTAGGGTTGCCTCGCCACCTCCCCAGCGACCTCGGCGATCGAGCGGTCACACCCATCCGACAAGAAGAAGCCCCGATTTAGCGAGATCCGCCGGCGCCAGGGCGGTTCAGGCCGTGGCTGGATTCGGCCGGGATGGGTTCGCCTCCCTGCTTGCGGGCAGCAAGAAAATCATCAACGAGTTGCACGCATCCGTCGTGGTCGACGGTGCAGAGCCCAGTAAGGCGAGCGAACACGACGGGACCCAGGAGTTGAACGATCGCGAAGGTGGTGTCGACGTTGCCGAGCTGTGCTCGAACGTCAGGCTGTGTGAGGATGCGGTCAAAGGGCTGCCGGTATTCCTCGATGACTCGACTGCGCAGTGAGGTGATCGCGGCCGAATCGGCAGGATCGCTGCCGCCGACTGATCCGATTGACAGCCAAGCCAGAGTTGTAATGTTCAGCGGCGCCTGGTCAATCAGGTCAGCTTGGGCCGTGAGAAGCGCGATGAGTTGGTCGCGTACCGACCCACTGGTGGCAGAGACTTCGACGCGAGGCAACAGCCGCTCGAAGGACGCTGCAAGCAACTGGGCGGTGCCGCCGAAATGCCGATAGAGCGTGGCCCGCGCAACCTTTGATACTCGAGTGACCGCCTCGACGGTAACCGCCTCTACACCGCCAGTGCTCAGAAGATGCGTAGCAGCGTCGAGTAATCGTTTTCGTGAGCGCAGCAGTCGCGGATCGAGCTCGTCGTCGTCCGTAGCGGGCCGATCAGCACTCCAGTCGTTCACGCTCTCCCCCTTCGGCCGACGGTCACTTCTCGTCCAAGCTAACCTGTCCAGCCAGCCGGATACTGTGATACTACTTGTCTCGAAACAAGACCGACCATCTCACAGCAAGGGGCCGGCGATGAACTCGTCCCAACAGACCATCACCGAGTCATCCCGGTGGACCCGAGCCGAATGGTGGATGCTCACGGTGTCGTGCCTGGCCGTGGCGTTGGTGGTCGCGGCCATGGCCGCGCTGTATTCGGCATTACCGCAGATTGCGGTAGAGACTGGAGCGACGCAAGCCCAGCTGACCTGGATCGTCGATGGCTACACGCTGGTACTGGCGTGCCTGGTCCTGCCCGCTGGAGCGATCGGTGACCGCTACGGCAGACGGGCGGTTCTCGTAATAGGTCTGGTGATATTCACCTTGGCGTCCGCACTTCCCCTGCTGCTGTCTGACCCGGCGTGGTTGATCGCTGCGCGAGCGATTGCCGGGGCGGGCGCTGCACTGGTAATGCCCTCGACGCTCTCGATTCTGACTGCTGGTTTTGCCGCCGTTCATCGCGGCCGAGCAGTAGGTGTGTGGGCTGGAGTCGCCGGCTCCGGAGCAGTGATGGGCATCCTCGGCGCCGGGGTGTTGCTTGAGCGCTGGTCGTGGGTGTCGGTATTTGTCGGCCTGACTGCAGCGGGAGCGTTATTGGCCGCGCTGGCGTGCACGATCGCTGAGTCCAGCCAGCATGATCACCCTCCCGTGGACTGGGTGGGCGCGGCGGCAGCTGCAGTCGCGGTTGCGGGAATCGTATTCGCCACGATCGAGTTTCCAGCGCGGGGTTGGGCCGACCCGATCGTTCTCGCCAGCGCCGGGGCCGGCATGTTGGCGACAGCCTTTTTTATCCTGATTGAGCTGCGATCCTCGGCCCCCTTGTTGGATGTTCGGTTGTTCGCCAAGCGCGGCTTCAGCGCCGGCTCGTTGTCGGTGGCCATCCAATTCTTGGTCACTTTCGGGGTATTCCTACTCCTGGTGCAGTACCTGCAACTGATCCTGGGATATGGACCGCTGGCCTCGGCGTTGGGGTTGGTGCCGATGACGGTCCCCCTGATCGTGATCTCGGTGATCGCCCCCCGACTGTCACAGCGATTTGGGCTGCGAGTGATGACCGTCGCTGGCCTGGTGACCATCGCAGTTGGTCTGATGCTGGTGAGCAGGCTGACCGTCGATGCACGTTACCTCGACCTGCTTTGGCCGCTGGTGATCATGAGCGCAGGACTTGGACTATGCACAGCCCCGGCGACCTACGCCATCATCGCCGAAACTCCGGAGAGCAAACACGGGGTCGCCGCCGCAGTCAACGATGCGGCCCGCGAGATCGGCGCTGCGATGGGGATCGCGGTAGCCGGCAGTGTGCTGGCCGCCGGATACACCCGCCACATTCAACCCACCCTTCCCCAGCTGCCCGAACCTGCCCGTGGTCCGGTCGCCGATTCTCTGGCCGCCGCACTAGAGGTCGCCGCACAAGCCGGACCAATGGCGCAACCATTGGTCGACTCCGCCAAAGAAGCATTTGTGAACGGCAGCAGTCAGGCCACGCTTACGTTGGCAATCCTTACCGCCGGCGCCGCAGTCTTGCTAGCGTTCCTTGCCCCGGGCGCTGCTGGCTCACGCGACCACAAAACCATGGCCAGCTCAAAAGCACCGGCTCACCGGGCAGTGGCGGCGGATAAGTAGCCGATCCAGATTCAGACTGCATGGAGAATCTGCCCAAGGTCATCAAGAACCGCAGTTTCTGGTGCGCACGGCCGGGTTCGGCGCGGACGGCCTCCATACGAGCATCCGGTCGCGACTCCCCCGCCAGCTCTCGCTCACGAGCGTCATTCTGCTCGGCAGTCGACAACAACAGATGCGCCACCGCACTACCCGCTCAGACCACGCGGCAGCTTCGCCGCCAGTAACTCCGCCAAGCTTCCAACAGATTCTTCTACTGAGTCGACTTGCCCGCCAGGATGAGCAACCCTGGCCGCGCTGAAGGCGACAGACTTCTCTTCATATCCAGCTGTAGGCATCAAGGCAACGGTGGAGGGCACCGTGGTCGAGGTCGGCGGCCCTTACCTTCTCGACCAGCACGACCGCGATGAACTCCCCCGGCGCGGCACCCAGGAAAGCAGCGAGTCGCACACCTACCCGGCATTACCGCGGAGGATGTCGCCCAGCAATGACTGGTATCCACCGCGAGGCGGGGACAGGACGCATGTGATCCCCAGTCGCACCAGCCTGTCGATGACGTTCTCGTGGTCGTCCACCGCTAGCACGCCGTCATCCGCGAGCTTTCGAAAAGAGGGCGCGAGCGCGCTGGTAATGGTGTCGATGATCGGCGCAGTCTGAAGCACGAGGGCTTCGCCGATGATTCCCGGCTCGTCCGTGCGGACCTTACGGAACAAGGGGTGCTGCTCCACCCGCTCCAGGGCCCGCGCGCAAACGGAAAGCACATCGGGTGCGTCAGTCGCGCTGTCGAGCCCGCGAATCACCTCGCTCAGCAGGCGCTCGATCTCGCGTTGCAGAAGGCTCGTCGCCGCGCGATCGACTGAACCAAGAATCCGGTACGCCGTTGTCCTCGATACCCGCGCCACCGCCGCGATGTCGGTCATCCGCGTCCGGCTGACCCCATGGCGCAAGAAGGCCGACAAGGTGGCGTCTAGGTACAGCTGCTGGTCGATTTCACGCCTCCTCGCAGTGGGGAACCACTCGCCTCAATTCTGGCAGGCAAACCGGGTGTACAGTGGGACGAAAGTATTTTACCGTCCCAAGTGGCCCGTCCAGACCGGAGGCCCCAAGTGTCAGAGCTCTACAACCCGTACGACCCCGCCGTCCAGGCAGACCCGTATCCGATTTATCAGGTGCTGCGCGAGGAGTCGCCGGTCTACTGGAACAAGGAACAAGAATTCTGGGCACTATCCCGGTTCGACGACATCTGGGCTGCCACGCAGGACCACCGGCGCTTCTCCTCTGCGAAGGGGATCGTCGTCGGCCAGGACCTCGCGGCAGGCATGGGCGACCTGATGCCGATGATGATCATGATGGACCCCCCACGGCACTCCGCTCTGCGAAAGCTCGTGTCCCGGGCCTTCACTCCCAGGCGGATCGCCGAAATGGAGGGCAGCATCCGGGCTACCGCGCGGGGACTCCTGGGGTCTTTCATCGAGCGAGGTGAGGTCGACTTCGTCCACGAGTACGCCGGCCCCCTGCCCACGATTGTCATCGCGGACATGCTCGGCATCCCGAACGAGGACCGGCAGCAGTTCCGGGATTGGTCCGACCGTCTCGTGCAGGTCAATCCCAACGATCCGGCCTCCGTCGAGGATGCGACGAACGCGGCCCTGGGGCTCTACGGTTACTTCACGCCGATGCTCGCCGCACGCCGCGCCAACCGCAAGGACGACCTCATGTCCGCCCTCCTGGACGCCGAGGTCGACGGCGAGACGCTCACCGAAGAGGAACTCCTCGGCTTCTGCTTCATGCTTCTCATCGCCGGCAACGAAACCACGACGAACCTCATCTCGAACACCGCCCAGATCCTGAGCGAACGCCCCGAAACGCTGCGAACGATCGCCGCGGAACACAGCCTGCTCCCTGCAGCTGTCGAGGAATTTCTCCGCCTTGAGTCCCCCGTCCAAGGCCTCGCCCGGACCGTGACCGAAGATGTCGAACTGCACGGTGAAACCATGCGAGCTGGCAGCAAGGTGATGCTGCTCTACGGGTCGGCGAACCGTGACGAGAGGGAGTACGCTGACCCGGAGTCATTCATTCTCGACCGGAAAACCGAGCGCGGTCTCGCCTTCGGTCACGGCCCCCACTTCTGTCTCGGTGCCGCGCTGGCCAGGCTCGAGTGCCGAGTCGCCTACGAGGAACTCCTGTCCTACGTACCCGACTTTGCACTTGCCGACGGCGCCGAGCGCCTCCTCTCAGGGCCCGTGAGGGGCTACAAGAAGCTGCCGATAACGTTCGAACCGACGTCCATCAGCGCCAGATGAGCCACGGTGGCGACAACCAACAAATAGCGCGTGCCAGCCGCGTTCAATCAGAGCTCACAATTCCATTCTTTGGCTGTTAAAGCGATGGCAGTACGCCGACTAGAGCGGTAACGCGGGCCGCTGACACTGGCCGCTGACCCTGGCCGCTGACCCTGGCCGCTGACCCTGGCCGCTGAC
>NZ_JAALDZ010000116.1:0-8264 GCF_014145125.1 Dietzia sp. CQ4
GTCGCCCCCAGCACCACGGCGCCGGCCGCGCGCAGCCGTGCGACGGCCACGGCGTCCCGGTCGGGCAGGGACGCGAATCCCGGGCAGGCGGCGGTGGTGGGCAGTCCGGCCACGTCGACGTTGTTCTTCACGGCCAGCGTCATCCCCGCGAGCGGGCCCCCGGCCGCGAGGGAGGCCGCCATGTCGGCCACCAGCTCCGCGCGGTCGCGGACCTGCAGGAACACCTCGGGACGGTCCGCCGCGGCCAGGCGTGCCAGCACGTCGTCGACCCTCGCCGCCGCGGTGTCCCGCAGCCCGGCTGATGTCACGGTGCCGCTCATGCGCTCAGCTCCCCACTAGCGGCCCAGCGCGAGAACTCCTCGGCGCGGGCGTGCTCCATCCGGCGTCGGGCGGAGGCGATCGACTCGGCCTCCCGCTCGCAGAACGCGGTGTGCTCGGCGAGGGAGAACGTGTCGTCGGTGATGTCGACGATCCCCCGCCCGGCGGCGGTGTCGGCCCGCAGATCGGCCAACTCCTCGGAGGTGACGGGGTACCAGGAGATGCGGTCGAAGTGCCGCAGTAGCCACGGGTGCTCGGCGTCGAAGCCCGGGGCCGGTTCGGGGTGCCGGTGGTTCCACACCTGGGTCGTGCGGCCCACGAACTGGTAGCCACCCGGCCCCTCCATCCCGTAGATGCACAGGTACGCGCCGCCGATCCCGACCGAGTTCTCCGCGGTCCACGTCCGGGCGGGGTTGTACTTGGTCGTCACCAGGCGGTGGCGCGGGTCCAGCGGCGTGGCCACCGGTGCCCCGAGGTAGACGTCCCCGAGCCCCAGCACCATGTACTCGGCGTCGAAGACGGTGCGGTAGACGTCGTCGGCGGTCTCCAGACCGTTCATGCGGCGGATGAACTCGATGTTCCACGGGCACCACGGGGCGTCGTCGCGCACGCCGTACATGTACCTCTCGATGGCTTCCTTGGTGGCGGGGTCGTCCCAGCTCAGCGGCAGTCGGACGCGTCTGCTCGACACCGCCAGGTCCTCGGCGGCGGGCAACGCCGCCTCGGCCTCGCGGAGGGCGGCCAGGGTGGCGCCGATCGTGCTGCGGCCGGGCGTGATCTTGACCTGCAACGACCGGATACCGGGCGTGAGGTCCTGCTGGCCGGGAACGGGGTTCGCCCGGAGGTGCAGGTAGAGGGCGTGGGCGCGGGCGCGCAGTTCGAGGTCGAGCTCCATGCGGCCGTACTCGACCAGCACGTTGTCGTCACCGCCCCGGCGGTAGGTCACCTCGGTCACGCCGTCGGCCGTGTGGCCGCGACCCAGCACGCCGTCGTCACGGTCGCCGCCGTCGCCGAGGACGTACGGGCGGCCGGCCCCCCTCGCCCCCGAGATCCCGGCGCGGTCACCGACCGCATCGACCCTGACGCGGACGAACCGGACGGTGTCGCCGGGCGCGAGCTGCCCGAGCTTCCACCGGTCGCCGCTGACCACGGTGACGGGGCAGACGAAGCCCCCCAGGCTCGGGCCGTCCGGGCCGAGCAGGATCGGGGTGTCCCCGGTGAAGTCCAGGGCCCCCACCGAGTAGGCGTTGTCGTGCAGGTTGGACGGGTGCAGGCCGGCCTCCCCGCCGTCGGGCCGGGCCCACTTCGGTCGTGGTCCCTCGAGCCGGACCCCGGTGCGGTCCGAGTTGAAGTGCACGGTGTAGCTGGCCGCGTAGAGCTCGTCCATCCCCGCGCGGGTGAGGAACTCCGGGGCGCCGTGCGGCCCCTCGGCCACGGCGATGTGCCAGTGGTGCCCGATGGCCGGGACCTCGTCGGCGAGGATCCGGCGCGGCACGCCCGGCCCGGGTTCACCGACGGCGAGGGCGTCCCCCGCCGCCAGGTTGCGTCCCTCGTGCCCCCCGAACCGTCCGAGGGTGAAGGTCGACGACGACCCGAGGTACTGCTCCACCTCGAGCCCGCCCCCGACCGCCACGTACACGCGCATGCCCGGCCCGTCGAGCACCGGGACGTCGAGCACGGATCCCGCCTCCAGGTGGACCGGCTTCCACTGGGCCACCGGGCGGCCGTCCACCGTCGGCCGCACGTGCGCCCCGCCCACGCAGACCGTGACCGGGGCGTCCGGTCGGATCGACAGTCCACCCCGAGTGCACTCCAGGCCGGCGGCGCCCTCCGGGTTGCCCACGGCGATGTTGACCAGGCGGAGCGAGTAGTCGTCCATCGCCCCGGACGGCGGGACGCCCACGCCCCAGTACCCGATGCGGCCGGGCCAGTCCTGGACGGTGGTGATGAGTCCCGGGTTGAGGATCTCGAGGCGGGTCATGGCGGCTTCTCCTGTGGTGGCGGGTGCGCGGGTGGTGGGTGCGCGGGGTGGGGGGCGCCGGGCTCAGGCGGTGACGATCATCCGCACCGGCGTCGGGTCGAAGCCGTTGCACGGGTTGTTGATCTGCGGGCAGTTGGAGACCAGGACGATCACGTCACGGTCGGCGCGCACCGCCAGGCGCTTGCCGGGCGCGGAGAGCCCGTCGACGATGCCGAGGGTGCCGTCGGCGTCCACGGGCACGTTCATGAAGAAGTTGACGTTGGGGACCAGATCCCGTTTGCCCAGTCCGTGCCGGGCGCCCTCCCGGAGGAAGTTCTCCACGCAGGCGTGCTGATGCCGGGTGTGGTGGCCGTACCGCAGGGTGTTGGACTCCTGCGAGCACGCTCCCCCGAGGGTGTCGTGGTTGCCCACCTCGTCGGCCGTGATCGTCACGAGGGGCTCGCCGGCGTCGTCGCGCAGGACACTCCCCTCGGTCAGGAAGATCGATCCCTGGGCGGCGACGGTCGCCGGGGCGCTGTAGCGACGGGTGGGGTCGTGCGCGTCGTAGAACAGGGTGTCGACGGCCTGGTTGCCCTCGAGGTCCACGATGGTCAGGGTCTGGCCCGCGTGCAGGACGTGGGACCAGGCGGCTCTGGCGGCGACGGTCTCGTCGGCGACAACGGCCCCGTCCGTGAGAGCGAGGTCTGCAGCGGGAAGGTCTGCGGCGGCGCCGGTCCAGGGGTCTGTGGTCGGAGGCTCGGTGGTGACGGTCGTCGGTGTCATGGCGGATTCTCCTCAGGCGATCGGGGTGGAGGCGCGGTGGGCGGCCTCGGAGTTGGCGACGGCACGGCGGTACTCGAGGTCCTCCCCGACGCCGGGGAGGACTCCCTCGCGGAGTGCGTCGAGGTCCTGCGGAGCGCTCCACGCCAGGAACTCCACGGTCCCGGCGTGGTACCGCTCCGACGGATCCAGCGGATGGTCGGCGACCGCGACGGCCACCACGACGGGCAGGTGCAGGACCAGGTCGACGGTCGCCCCCGCCCCGGCGTTCCCGGTGGAGACGAGCGCCCCGTCGTCGTCGACGCGGACGCCGTGGAAGAACGACACGGTGTGGGGGAGATCCCGCTCACCCAGTCCGTGTTTGAGGGCGGCCAGCAGCAACAACTCCCGTCCGGCCGGTGACCTGGATTCCGGCGCCCCGGCCCCGTAGCGGGCGACGTTGCCGGCCAGGGTCGAGGCACCGCACAGCGCGTCGTGGTGGCCGGAGGTGTCCGCGACGATCGTCGCGAGTACGCGCCCCTGGTCGGAGAGCAGCGGATGACCGGTCCCGAGGTAGGCCTGCCACGGGACCTTGACCGTGTCCGCGGTGTTGAGGCGTTCCCAGGGGGCGTCGGCGCGCCACATCATGAGCGAGGCGCAGGCCGTGCCGTCCCGGTCGGTCAGTCGGATGCGCGTGCCCCGCGCCAGGGTGACCGCGGTGTAGCGACCCCCGGGGACGGACTCCGCCCACGTCAGGCGGTCGGCCGGGACGTCCGCCGGCGGGTGGGGCCAGTCGGTGGCGGGGACGACCGGCATGGAGTCGGTGATCGCGCCGGCCTGGGCGCGGGCGTGGTCGCGGGCACCCGAGGTGGTGGACGTGCTCGCGGTGGTGCCGGGTGTCGTGGTGCCGGGTTCGGTGGTGCTGGTCATCTCAGGTCACTCTCCGATCTTGACGGGCTTGGGATGGGTCTTGCCGCGGGGGAAGCACAGGATGCCGAGCCCCACCACGGCGAGGACGGTCAGGACGCCGGCCCATCGCATCCACGGGGTCTCGCCCGAGGGGTCGAAGATCTCGGATCGCGGCCAGGCGAGGTTGACCGTCATGAGCAGTCCGTATCCCACGGCCATGACGTTGACGGGGATCCCCCAGCGGCCCAGCGAGAACAGCGGTTTGCCCTCGGCGTCGGTGAGCCGCGGGCCGTTGGGCCACCCCTTGAGTCGGCGCAGGAGCAGCGGCGCGGTCACGCAGAGGTAGGCGAGGTAGATGAGGATGATGCACACCGAGGCGAGGGTGGCGAAGATGGCGGCGTTGCCCATGTTGACCAGCAGGATCGCGATGCATGACAGGCCGATGAGCACGGCCGGGGCGATCGGGGTGCCGGTGCGGGGGTTGACGCGTGACAGGGTCGCGGAGAAGGGCAGGCGCCCGTCGCGGGCCATCGAGAACATCAACCGGGTGGCCGCGGTCTGGATGGCGAGGGTGCAGATGAAGATGGCCACGACGACCACCACGAGGAGCACCTTGCCCCAGAAGTTCCCGAGCACGGAGTTGAGGACGTACGGCAGGCCCTCGGTGGCCAGCCGGCCGTCGGTGAGGCTGGGCGCGGCCATGAGCGCGGCGAGGATCATGAGCCCACCGCCGAACGCCGAGACGGTCAGTGCCATCCGGATGGTGCGGGGGGCGACCCGGCGCGGGTTGACGGTCTCCTCGGCGAGCTCGCCGGCCGAACCGAATCCCACCATCACGTAGGCGGCCATGAGTCCGGAGACGACCCAGGCCCAGATGTATCCGGGCTGATCCCCCATGCCGGCGGTGTCGAAGACGACCTGCGGCCCGCGGACGGCGTGCGTCAGCAGCGCGAGGATCACCGCGACGACGCCGACGATCTCGCAGGTCACACCGATGTTGTTGACGTAGGCCATCCACCTGATGCCGAGCGAGTTGATCGTGGTGGTGATGACGAGGAGAACCGATCCGAGCAGGACCGCGTTCGCCGCTCCGGAGGGCGAGGTGAGGGCCGGGTCGTCGCCGACGAACTGGAAGCCGGACCAGATGCTGGGCAGCACGACCTGCAGCGCGATGGCCGCGGCCGAGGCGGTGACGATCTGGGCGAGGATCATGAACCAGCCGCCGAACCACCCGACGACCTCGCCGCCCATCCGCCGGGACCACTGGTAGATCGCTCCCGAGATGGGGTACCGGGCCGCGAGCTCCGCGAAGCACAACGCGACCAGGAACTGGCCGGCGAACACGATCGGCCAGGTCCAGAAGAAGGCCGGGCCGCCGAACCCGTACCCGAGGCCGAACAGCTGGAAGATGGTCGTGAGGATCGAGACGAACGAGAACCCGGCGGCGAACGAGGCGAACGTGCCGAGGCTGCGGTGGAGTTGTTGGTCGTAGCCGAGATCGGCGAGGTCGTCGTGATCACCCCGACGTTCGGGGGCCGGGGTGGTGAGTCCGGAGGGGTCACTCATGTCCGGCACTCCTCTCGGGGCGGGGGTCTGTGAACCCGGGTGGTGTCAGGAGCAGTTCCTGTCTGCCGATAGTTTTCCCACCGCGTGTGACCCTCGGGTTGCCTGATGTTTCGATCCGATTAACACGCCCTCACGCCGTCGTTCCCCGCTCGCCGGGCCGCCCGACCGCGTGGTCGAATGCCCTCATGGCGCCTTCCCGTGATCCCCACGACGAGCGCGCGCGGGCCTGGTCGGACGGGTTGCGGCGTGAGCTGGCGGCGCGTCTCGGACCGGCGGTGGCACACGCGGTGTGGGTCACCGGATCGGTGGGCCGGGGGGAGGCAGTCCCGGGTAGCGACCTGGAATCCCTCGCCGTCGTCTGTGCCCCCGGTGACCCCGGTGACCCCGACGACCGTGCGGTACGCCGCGCCGTCGCCTCCACCGACCTCTCCCGCGCTCCGTGGTTCGCCGAGACCTCCCCCGCCTCGGCCGCCGATCCCCGGCTGATCCGGACCCGGGCCGGCTGGTCGACCGCCGCCGACGGCTGGGCCGCGGCCCCCGCCCGGGACCTGGGGGTCGTCCACCTGGGGCTCCTCGCCGACGCGCGGCCCCTGACGGACGGCCACGGTGACCCGGAACTCCTGCCCCGCCTCGCCGCGCGATCCGTGCGCACCCACCCGGGGATCCTCACCGACATCCTCGCCGACGCGCTCTCCACCCGCGCGTCGGTGCCCTCCCGGCTCACCCGCACCCTGCGTTCGGACCCGGTCGTCGACCTCAAGGCCTCGGTCCTCACCCCGGTCGTCAAGCTCGCCCGGTGGGCCGCGTTGCGCGTCGGGGTGACGTCGACCTCCACCGATGGACGCCTCGAGCTCGCCGCCGACCCCCGTGTGCTGCCCGCGGACCGCTGGGACTCCCTCCGCGTGGCCGCCCGCGTCACCGCGCGCCTGCGGTGGGAGGTGCGTCTCCGTGCCGGATCCGACGGCCCCGGAACCGACCGGGTCGCCCTGTCCGTCCTCACGACGGCCGAGCGCGCGGGGCTCCGGTCCGCCGCACGGGAGATCGCCGGCGCGCAACGCACCCTCGACTACCTCCGGTCCTCCGGCGGACTCCGGGAGCCGGGGTGACCCGCCACCCGGCCACCGCCGCGATGCTCGCCGTCTCGGCGCTGGAGGGATGGAGACCGGAGGACGACGACGACGAGGTCCTCGATCTCGTCGACCGGGCCGCCCCCGGGCGACTGATCCGCCTCCACGTCCGGAACGCCCTCCCCCCGGAGGCCACGCGGCGCCCCCGGCCAGGGATCCTGTCCCGCCGCACGCCGTACCTCATCCGCGGGACGCGTGTCCTGGAGAACTCACTCGGCATCACCTCGGCGGGAGCCCTCGGTCACGCGGAGGCCCTCCTGGCCGTCGCCGCGGGGGCCCGTCTCCTCCGCGATCCCGCCCACGCCCCCGCGACGGTGTCCGGTGTCCACGCGGCGCTCTTCGGCGAGGTGTACGCCTGGGCCGGTCTGCCCCGGATCGTCGGCCTGGCCAAACAGGGGTCCGCGTTCGCGCCCGCGGCTCGTGTCCCCATGATGGCCTCTCCACTCGAGAACCCCACCGAACTGGTCGCCGACGCCCTGGCCACGGCATCCGGTGCCGCCGCCCGCACGACGACCGTGGCCGTCGCCCTGGCCAACTGGTACGCGCGGTTCAACTACGTGCACCCCTTCCGCGAGGGCAACGGCCGCGCCGCCGCCGTCGCCGCCCTCCTCGCCGCGCGCTCCCACGGGGTGGATCTCGACTTCACCCGGACGGATCGCGGGTCGTGGGTCCAGGCCGCAGTCTCCTCCATGCCGGTCCCCCCGCGCCGCAGCGTCGATCCGACGGCGCACCGGTTCGAATTCCTCCGTGTCACGATGGACCGGTGCGGCACCCCGCACGACACCTGAGCACCAGGCACGACCCGCATCGCGGGCCACCACCCGAAGGGAGCACCGTGTCCTCACCCGGACGACCCCGCCTCGTGGGCCGGCGGCGTCCCGGGGCCACCCCGGCGGACGAGATCCTCGACGCGGCGGCAGAGTTGTTCACCACCCGCGGGTACACGGCGACCTCGACGCGGGCCATCGCCGATGCCGTGGGGATTCGCCAGGCCTCGCTCTATACGCACTTCCCCACCAAGGCCGCGATGCTCGTGTCCCTTCTCGACACGACGGTGCGGCCGACCCTCGAGAGCGCCCGGGGGCTCCACGACGGGAGACGGGACCCGGGGGAGGTCCTCCTGGAACTGGCGACGATCGACGTCGAGGGGCTCCTGGCCTCGCGCTGGAACATCGGGATGCTCTACGTGCTCCCGGAGCTGGCCGGGGAGGACTTCGAGGGTTTCCGGGCCGCACGGTCGGAACTGAGGGGGATCTACCGGCAGCTCGTCGCCCGGTGTCGCCCCGACCTCGATCCCGGTGATCCGGATCTCGACCTGCCCTTCCGGGTGGTCGAGTCGGTGATCCCGCACCGGCAGGACCACCCGGGGGTCGCCATCGACGCCGCGCGGTGGGCGGCCGCCGCGACCCGCGTGATCGGCATCGGTTGAGTCGTCGTGTCGTATCCGTGGGGCACCATGACGGTGTGACCGGATCCCAGTCCCGCCCCACCCCGGCCCCCGGCCCGACCAGCGGCCCGACCACCGGCCCGACCAGCGGCTCTGCCGCCGAGTCCGGCGCGGCCGTCGACTCGCCCGTCGTCGCCGAGATCCGTCGACTCCGCGCCCTCGACGCCCTCGGTCGCAT
>NZ_JAALDZ010000117.1:0-6517 GCF_014145125.1 Dietzia sp. CQ4
CACAGGTCCTTGGCCACCGCGGGGCCGACCAGGCGCGCGAGCCGCTGGGTGCCGCCGGCGCCGGGGATGATGCCCAGCAGGATCTCGGGCTGGCCGAGCTTGGCCCTCTCGGCGGCGATCCGCCGGTCGCAGCACAGCGCCAGCTCCATGCCGCCGCCGAGCGCTGCGCCGGTGATCGCGGCGACCGTGGGCTGGGGGATCTCCGCGACCGCGGTGAACGCCGACTGCAGCTCGCGGGCCTCGGTGAGCATCTGCGCGTACGGCATCTGCCGCATCTCTTTGATGTCCGCGCCGGCGGCGAAGACGCGCTCGCTGCCGGTGAAGACCACCGCGTCGACGTCGCTGCGCCCCGAGACCTCCTGCGCCACGGCCCGCAGTTCCTCCTGCATGCCGCGGGACAGGGCGTTGACCGGCGGCCGGTCCAGGGTGACCACCGCGAGGCCGTCGGTGACGTCGAGGGATAGGAATTCATACATGTGGGGACTCCGAACGTAGGGGGAATCTCCATTGTATGTGAACCAGGCCACTCATACCGTCGTGGGGCGAGCTCCTCCGAGTGAGGGGGCTCACAGAGACTGAGGAGTTGAACGCATGCCATCGACCGCCCAGGCACGGCCCTGGCGTCCGCCGCTGGGGCCAGAGGGCTTCCGGTGGGAGATCCCGGACCGATTCAACATCGGAGCCGCGTGCACGGACGCCCATCCGCCGGAGTCCCCCGCGATCGTGGTGGACCGCGGCGACGACCCGCCGGAGATCACCACGTTCGGCGAGCTCGGAGCCCGCGCCCGCCGCCTCGTCACCGTCCTGCGCGAGCGCGGGGTCGGCGAGGGCGACCGGATCGCCGTGATGTGCGCGCAGTCCGCCGAGACCGCCGTGGCCCACGTGGCCGCCTACCTGATGGGCGCGATCGCGGTCCCGCTCTCGGTGAAGTTCGGACCCGAGGCCGCCCTGTTCCGGATGGGCGACTCCGGCGCCGTGGCGGCGGTGTTCGACGCCGACTGCCACGCGCGCCTGGCCGACGAACTCGCCGGGTTGCCCGAGCTGCGCACCGTGCTGGTCAGCGGCGATGCTGTGCCCGAGACGGCGTCGTCCGCTGCCGGGGCGATGCTCGCGGCTGGCACGGCCCCGGCGACCGAGGCGGGTGCGCTCACCGTGCTGCCGCTGTCGGTGACGGACTCGGCCGACCTCGCCGTCGTCGTCGCCGATACCGGACCCGACGACCCGGCCCTGCTCATCTACACCTCCGGAACCACCGGCCAGCCCAAGGGCGCCCTGCACGGACACCGCGTGGTGCTGGGGCACATGCCCGGAGTGGTCCGCGCGCTCGACGGGTTCCCCCAGAACGCTGCGCCGGGCGAATCGGGTGACGTGTTCTGGACCCCGGCCGACTGGGCGTGGGCCGGTGGGTTGCTCGACGTGCTGCTGCCGAGCCTCTACAGCGGTGTGCCCGTGGTGGCCTCCGCCCGGCGGCCCAGCCCGGAGACCGTGGAGCACATCCTGCGCCGACACGGGGTGACCTGTTCGTTCCTGCCGCCGACCATCCTCAAGATGATGCGCGCGTCCGAGGTGGACTACTCGCACACCGGGCTGCGGGCCGCGTTCTCCGGGGGCGAGGCGCTGGGCGAGGCCGTGGCCGAATGGGCGCGCGAGGCGCTAGGCGTGCAGGTCAACGAGATCTACGGGCAGACCGAATGCAACCTGATCGTGGGCACGTGCCACGCCGAGTTCGCGACCCCGCCCGGCTCGATGGGACGCCCGACGCCGGGTTTCGATCTTGTGCTGTTGGACGAGACCGGACGACCGGTCGCCACGGGCGAGGTCGGCGAGGTCTGCGTACGGCTGCCCAGCCCGAATGCGTTTCTGCGCTACTGGAACGCCCCCGACAAGACGGCGGAGAAGACCGCCGACGGAGTCCTGTACACCGGGGATCTGGCGAGGGTCGACGAGAGGGGGAACTTCTGGTTCTCCGGCCGCAACGACGACCTGATCTCCTCGGCCGGCTACCGCGTGGGCCCCGGCGAGATCGAGGACCAGATCCTGCGCCACGGTGGCGTCGAGATGGTGGCCGTGATCGGCGTGCCGGACGAGCTGCGCGGAGAGGCGATCGTCGCGTACGTCGTCCCCGCCGAGGGGGTCAGCGGCACCGACGAGCTGGCCCGCGAGATCCAGGCCCTGGTCAAGGAGCGCCTGGCCTTCTACCAGTACCCGCGGGAGGTCCTCTTCCTCGACGAGCTCCCCACCACCAACACCGGCAAGATCCGCCGCGCCAGGCTGCGGGCCGATCACGCCCGACCGACATCCGACCACGCTCACCCGACATCCGACCACGCCCGACCGAACCCTGAGGATCCCTCATGAACAATCCCGTCGTCATAGGCGTCGTTCTCGCCTATTTCGTGCTCATGTTCGCCATCGGCGCGTGGGCCAACACCAAGATGAAGTCGGCCAAGGAGTTCCTCGTCGCTGGGCAGTCCCTGGGCTTCTTCGTGATGGCCATCGCCAGCTTCTCCTCCATCCAGTCCGGCTGGGGCATGGTCGGCGGAACCGGCCAGACCTACGCCTGGGGCCTGCAGGCGCTCATCGCCGTGGGGCTGCTCGCGCCCTTCGGCTTTGCCGTCGCCTGGTTCCTGCTGGGCAGCCGACTCAACTGGATCGGCAAGAAGCACCGCGTCTACTCGGTGCCCGACCTCATCCGGGTCCGCTTCCAGGACAGGACCTCACACGCCACCATGTCGGTCGCGATCTTCATCGCCTCGATCGCGTACATGACCGCCCAGGTCACCTCGATCGGCGTGATCATCTCGCTGCTGCTGGGCACCTCGATCCCCACCAGCGTGTGGATCGGCTCCATGGTCGTGGCCGCGTACACGATGGCCGGCGGCATGCTCGCGGCCGTGTGGACCGACCTGGTGCAGGGCGTGCTCATGGTGGTCATGTCCGTGGGGCTGTTCTTCTTCGCCGTCCAGGTGGCCGGCGGGTGGCTCCCCATGCTCGACACCATCTCGGCCGGGAGCGCGGAGATGCTCTCGATCGACGGCGTCCAGGCGCCCACCTACATCTTCGCCTTTGGTCTGTTGATCTTCGTGGGCGCCGTGGGCCAGCCGCAGCTGCTCACCAAGTTCCTCATGCTCCGCGACATGACGCAGCTCAAGTGGGGTGCCGCCGTGGCGGGTATCGCCTACGCCATCACCACCCTGTTCTCCGTGGGCATCGGTCTGTCCACCCGCTCCATGACCCTCACCGGCGACGCCCCGGAACTCGAGAGCATCGACGACACCGCCATCTGGTTCCTCGACTCGGTGACCAACCCGATCGTCGGCGGCATCGCGCTGACCGGCCTGCTGGCCGCGATCATGTCGTCGGCCTCGAGCTTCATCACCATCGGCGCCTCGTCGATGATGCGCGACCTCCCCGGAGCGTTCGGCATCAAGGTGGTCCGCGAGCTGCTGTGGAGCCGGATCGCGAGCCTGACCCTGGTGGTGCTGTCGGTCCTGCTCACCCTGTTCCTCTCGCAGGTGGTGTTCCTGCTCGGCGCGCTGGGCTGGGCCGCCTTCGCCGCCGCGATCGTCGGCCCGGTGGTCATGTCCATCTACTGGCATCGCGCGACGGCCACCGCCGCGACCGTCACGGTGGCATTCGCGATCCTCGGCAACATGATCATCACCTCCCTGGCCGCGCGGGACATCATCTCCGTCCCGGCGTTCATGCAGGTCGGCGGCATCTCGCTGCTCGTGTCGATCGTGCTGTTCTACGTGGTGTCGCTGATGACCACCAACCGTCACCCCGACGCCACGCTGGAGTTCCTGTACGGCGGCCGCAGCGCGGTGACCGACCCGCGGGTGAGCGGCGGGGCCGCCGCCCCGACCGCAGCGTCGACGACCGCAGCGTCCACCTCGACCTCCAGGTCCACCTCGACCGCCTCCACCGAAAGGAACGACCATGTCTGATCACGCCACTGATCCCGCCTCGGATCCCACCGCACGCGGCCGCGCACTCGACGGCGGTCTCGACAGTGCACTGGACCCCGCGGACGCTCCGGAGCCCGACCACAAGCGCGCGGGCATCCTGATCCACGCGTTCGTGGCAGTGGCCGCCTTCGCGCTGCTCGGGATGTTCACCGACACGTGGCAGATGGTGTTCATCGCCGTGCCGCTCTTCGCCGTGATCATGATGCTCCTCGGCTCCCTGCACTCCGACGGCTCGTGGGAGAGGGTGTCGACCATCGCGATCGTCGCCTACTGCGCGGGGCTGGGCGTGCTGGTGTTGTGGTCGATCCTCACCGCATCCGGGGACGCCGTGCTCTGGGGCCTGCCGATGTCGATGGGAGTGATCTTCTATCTTCTCTGGCCCTATACCGCAGTGGGCGCGGGCCTGCTCTACGCCCTGGTCTTCGACCGCACCATCGACGAGAAGAGGCTGGCGGCCGCGGCCTGAGCGCCGCCGCCACGTCGTGTGGTCGCTCCGCGGATGTGCCGGGAGCGCTTCCGTCGCCGAGCCGGGCGGACGACGATGGGGGCACGCGGCGAAGGGAGCGACATGGACGTCGAGGGCACCGGGGAACCCCGCGAGGACCTGGCCGTGGAGCGCGACGAGACCGAGGCTCAGCGGATCGACCGCAACTGGATCGAGCTGCTCCAGGAGCTGCGCATTGTCCAGACCGGCGGCCAGGTCCTCACCGGCTTCCTGCTGGTGGTGCCGTTCCAGGACCGGTTCGCGGACATCGGGGGCGGCGGTCGCGCCCTCTACCTGGTGGTCCTGTCGCTCGCCCTCGCCTCGACGGTCGTCCTGCTGGCCCCGGTGATGATCCACCGCGCGGTGTTCCGCTCCCACCGTAAGGACCGGGTGCTGCGACTGTCCGCGACGCTGGCCCGCGTGGGCCTGGTCATGTTGTCGATCGCGTTGGTGGGGCTGGCCGCGCTGGTGTTCTCGCTGGTGCTCGGGACGCTGCCGGGGTTCGCGGCCGGGGCGGCGATGGCGGTTCTCGTGGCGGTCATGCTCTTCGTGGTGCCCGCCCGGGTCCGCCATCACACTGCGACCAACCCGTACGTCGCCGACTGAGCTGCGGGTGTGTCCGGAATGACACGGCGCCTGCCCCTCCTGGTGGGACAATGGGGTCCGTTCCGGCCCGCGACAGCGCAGGGGGAGGTGGCCGTTCCCGATGGCGTCGATGGAGATCTACTCCAGTTCCGTTGCCCGGCAGCAGAACGCTGCCGCCGAGCAGGCCCGCACCCGACTGGACGCAGGTCTGCGGGAATGGTCAGGCCAACGCGCCGCCCTCACCGCCGATGACCTCGGTCGCAATCCGCTGCGCCGGGTGCCACGCGGCTGGCCGGAGGCGACGGCCACCCGGGTGGAGGTGGCGGCGAGAGAGGCCTGCGTGATCGACGAGCAGGGTGCGCAGACCGAGGCATCCCGACTGTTGTGGTCGGCCACGGCCAAGCTCGTCGGCGCCGGGGTGGCGCTGGCGGTCCCGTTGTCGATCGTGATCGCGCTGGTGTTGGGGTCATGAGGGCGCTCGGGGGTCGCGCTACCGGGTGGTGGACCGCGTGCTGAGGCTCCTCGTGCCCGTGGTCATAGGCCTGCTGTTCCTGGCGGTGATCGCGGGCTGGTTCTGGTACACCACGTGGCTGGTGCGGTCGGCGATCGACGAGCTCGCCCACCGCCGCAGACTCCTGGCCGGGGTGGATCCGCTGCAGGTGACGGCGACGAAGGCACTCGCGTCCGCGGAGACCGCACACGACTCAGCCCACAGAGCGCTGTCGCTGACGGTGGAGGCCTGGTACGACCTGCGGGAGAGCCGGGCGGTGGGGACGGCACTGGTCGAGAGGTTTCCGAAGATCGAGGAGCGGGCGGCGCGGGACCCGGAATTCCTGGACGTGCTCGAGGATGCCGACGCGCTGCTCAACGATCCCCGGCCGGGATCGGAGGCGATCGACGACCTACTAGTGCGCACCGCCCGGATGGATGAGCTGAACCTGCGGCTCAGGCACCTGGTTCATCAGTACGACGCCGCCGGGAAGCGCGGGTTCGGACGCTTCTTTCCGCAGGGTCGGCAGTAGTCGCGCTGCGCGTGAGGTGAAGCACGAGAATAGTCTGCTCGTGCTCACGCGCTGGTGTTGTACGCGGTGCGCGCGGCCAGGACGATGTCGCGAATCTGGCCGGTGGCATGGTCGAGGTTCAGCGGGGGCGCCCATTGCTTTATGGCGGACGGTTCGATCGCTGCAGGATCGGGATGCTCGCACCAGGAAAGGTGAAGGTGGGTGCGCATCCAGTCCGTGAGCCGGGCCTCGTCCGGGGCGATCAGCACGACGCGGTCAGTGCGTTCGGTGCGGTAACCGTGCTCAGTCAGCAGCACGCCGGCGAGGGTGCGGCGCAGGGTCGAGCTTCCGCTACTCCGAAGGTGGTTACCGATGATCCGTCGCCGCAGGTTCGAAGCTTTCCCGATGTAGAGCATCCGCAGGTCGTTGTTGTCCGGGGGTAAGTCCCCTGGAGTGGTGGGGTTTGGGGGCCGGGGTTT
>NZ_JAALDZ010000118.1:0-10267 GCF_014145125.1 Dietzia sp. CQ4
CAGGGAACGGTGCTCTGCGAGATCAAGTGACCCGCTGACGGCGTCGTCCACCCCGGGCGGCGCCGTCGGGCCCCCCGGGCCGCGCCGTCGGGCCCGCCCCTCCCCCGGATCCGCTGCTCTCCTGCGCCATCCGCTGCCCCACCGGACAGCCGATCGCGCAGGACGACAGCGGATTTCCGGTGTCAGGGGGTGCGGAGCGCGGCCGTGCCGGTTCCGACCCCCATCATGCGCTGGTCGGGCTCCCGGTCGGGATAGGTGGTCCTTCGGTCGGGATAGGTGGCCCCTCGGTCGGGAAGGGTGGCCTCTCGGTCAGGCCGGGTGGTCGACGACCGGCTCGGCGCTCGCGGGGTCGACGGTCGCCTCCACCAGGAACTCGCGGACCTCGGGGACGCCGCGGAGGAAGCCGTCCGCCTCGTCGTCGGAGTCCGTCACCTGGCTGGCCAGCTCCGCGGCGACCCGTTGCTCGAACATCTCGACCTCCCGCTCGACACGGTCGGTATCCCAGTCCAGCACCTCCGCCATGAGCTGCGCGGCCTCGCGGGCGCACGCCACCCCTCCGTGCTGGTACTCCATGGAGATCCGGGTCCGGCGGACCAGGACGTCCTCCAGGTGCAGAGCGGCCTCCGCGAGCGCGGCGTAGACGATCTCGACCCGGAGGTAGCGATCGGCGCCGTCGAGGGTCTCCAGCAGATCGGGGCGGTCCGCCGCCAGGTCCAGCACGTCCTCGAGAAGCGAACCGTAGCGGTCGAGCAGGTGCTGGACCTGCTCCTCCCTGATCTCGTAGTGGTCCGCGATCCGGTCCGCGCGGTTGACCATCGCCGGGTAGCCGTCGGCACCGAGGAGGGGGATGCGATCGGTGGTGGAGGCCGGAACGGATTCCGCGCGCTCCGGTCCCAGCTCGGCCACCGCGGCGTCGACCGCGTCCGCCGCCATGACCCGGTAGGTGGTGTACTTGCCACCCGCCACCACCACGGCCCCGGGAGCCGCGCGCATCACCGCGTGTTCCCGCGAGAGCTTGGCGGTGGAGTCGGCCCCGCCCGAGAGCAGCGGGCGCAGTCCCGCGTAGACACCGCGGACGTCGTCCCGCCCGATCGGGGTCGTGAGCACGGCGTTGACGTGCCCGAGGATGTAGTCGATGTCCGCACCCGTCGCCGCGGGGTGGGCCAGATCGAGCTGCCAGTCGGTGTCGGTGGTGCCGATGATCCAGTACTCGCCCCAGGGGATGACGAAGAGCACCGACTTCTCGGTACGCAGGATGAGGGCGGCCTCCGAGTCGACCTTGTCACGGTCCACCACGATGTGGACCCCCTTGGAGGCACGCACCGTGAAGCCGCCCTCCTCGCCCAGCATCTCCTGCAGGTGGTCGGTCCACACCCCCGCCGCGTTGAGCACCACCCCGGCCCGGACGTCGGTCTCCCGTCCGGTCTCGGCGTCGCGGACCCGTACGCCGGTCACCCGTTCGCCCTCCCGCAGGTAGCCGATCACCTGCGTGGAGTTGGCGACCACCGCGCCGTGCAGGGCGGCGGTGCGGGCGAGCGTGAGGGTGTGGCGGGCGTCGTCGACCAACGTGTCCCAGTACCGGATCCCCCCCACCACGACGTCCTCGCGCAGACCCGGCGCCACGCGCCGTGCACCGGCGCGGCTGTAGTGCTTCTGCGGCGGGACGCTCTTTGCGCCGCCCATGAGGTCGTAGAGGACGAATCCCGCGGCCATGTAGGGGCGCTCCCAGAACCGGCGGGTGAGCGGGAAGAGGAACTTGAGCGGTTTGACCAGGTGCGGGGCCAGTCGGGTCATGCTGAGCTCGCGCTCGTGGAGGGCCTCGGCGACGAGCCCGAAGTCGAGTTGCTCGAGATACCGGAGCCCGCCGTGGAACATCTTGGAGCTGCGCGAGGAGGTCCCGGCGGCGAAGTCGCGGGCCTCCACCACCGCGACGCTCAGGCCGCGCGTGGCCGCGTCGACAGCGCTGCCGGTGCCCACCACACCGCCACCCACGATCACGATGTCGAAGGACTCCTCCGACAACCTCCGCCATGCCTCGGCCCGGCGCTCGGGACCGAGGACGGACCGTGATCTGATCGTGGGCATCGTGCTCCCTCCGGGGCCGGGTATCGGATTCCGGCCGGTCGCGCCCGACTCTACGCCCGGGCGGACGTAGTCTGACGACGTGACGCGTAACACGTTCATCCTCGCGATCGATCAGGGGACCACGTCCTCGCGGGCCATCCTCTTCGACCACGACGGTCTGCCGGTGCCCGCGGCGACCGCCCAGGTCGAACACCGGCAGATCCTACCCCGGGCCGGATGGGTGGAACACGACCCGCTGGAGATCTGGGAGAACGTGCGGACGACCATGGCCCAGGTGGCCGGTCACGCCGACCTCGAACCGGCGTTGGTGAGCGCGATCGGCATCACCAACCAACGGGAGACCGTGGTGGTGTGGGAGCGGGAGACCGGTGAGCCGGTCTACAACGCGATCGTCTGGCAGGACACCCGGACCTCGGGGATCTGCGCCCGGCTAGCGGAGGGCCACCCCGACGGAGACAACAGGTTCCGCGATGCGACCGGGTTGCCCCTGTCCACCTACTTCGCGGGTCCGAAGATCCGGTGGATCCTCGATCACCTCGACGCCGAGGGCCGACGCGGCACCGAGCGGGCCGAGGCCGGCGAGCTGCTGGCCGGGACCATCGACTCGTGGCTGGTGTGGAATCTCACCGGCGGCCGCCGCGGCGGGACCGACGGCGAACCGGCGCTCCACGTCACCGACGTCACCAACGCCTCCCGCACCCTGCTCATGGATCTGCGGACCCTGGAGTGGTGCGACGAGCTCTGCCGCGAGATCGGGGTGCCGCGGGCGATGCTCCCCGACATCGTGCCGTCCTCGGGGGTGATCGGTCACGTGACCGAGCGTCGCATGTTCGGCGGGACCCCCATCGCGGGGATCCTCGGCGACCAACAGGCGGCCATGTTCGGCCAGACCTGCTTCGACCCCGGCGACGCCAAGAACACCTACGGTACCGGCGCGTTCCTGCTGCTCAACACCGGCACCACCCCCCAGTTCAGCGACAACGGGCTGCTCACGACCGTCTGCTACAAGCTCGGGGACGCCGACGCCGTGTACGCGCTGGAGGGCTCCGTGGCGGTGGCGGGCTCTCTGGTGCAGTGGCTGCGGGACAACCTCGGGGTGATCTCGAGCGCCGAGGAGACCGAGGAACTGGCGACGTCACTGGAGGACAACGGCGACTGCTATCTCGTGCCCGCGTTCTCCGGACTTCTCGCCCCTCGCTGGCGCCCGGACGCGCGTGGCACCCTGGTGGGCCTGACCCGGTTCCACACCCGGGCACACCTGGCGCGAGCGGCGCTCGAGGCCACCGCGTTCCAGTCCCGCGAGATGACCGACGCGATGGCCGCCGACGCCGGCGAGACCGCCGACGCGCTGCGTGTCGACGGCGGGATGGTGGTCAACGACTACCTGATGCAGTTCCAGGCCGACATCCTGGGCATCGACGTGATCCGGCCCGAGGTCACCGAGACCACCGCCCTGGGTGCCGCCTTCGCCGCGGGGCTGGCGGTGGGCCAGTGGGACTCCCCCGACCGGCTCCGCGAGTTGTGGCGGGAGGACCGGCGGTGGGAGCCACGCATGGCCGAGGACGAGCGCGCGCGCCTGTGGGGCCGCTGGAACGACGCCGTCCAACGGACCCTGGGCTGGGCCGCCACCGAGAGCTGATCAGGCGGGCACCGAGGGCCCCGCGTGGAAGACTGCGGGACGCAAGGGCGTGACCTCCACCCGGGCCCCCACCTCGAAGACCTCCCCGCCGGAGACCGGGACCGCGAAGCTCTGCTCGGTGCCGTCGACACACATCCGGATGAGGGTCGACGCGCCGACGAACTCGACGCCGGTGCACACGCCGTGCCCCTCCTGCCCGACCCGACGGACCGTCAGGCTCTCGGGGCGCCACAGGACGGTGCCGGACCCGCGTGCGGGCGTGTCGAGTGGGACGGCGCCGATGGTGGTGTGTGCGACCCCTCCGTCCGCGGTGGCCGGGAGAAGGACGACCTCCCCCGCCAGCTGGGCGACCTCGCGGCTCACCGGGTGGTAGTAGAGCCGTTCGGGGGTGTCGACCTGGGCGAGGCGGCCGTCGATGAGCACGGCGACCCGATCGGCGGTGGCCAGCGCCTCCGCGCGGTCGTGGGTGACGAGTACCGACGTCGCGCCGGACTCGGCGAGCAGGGTCGAGACCTCCGCCCGGACCCGTCCCCGCAGGGCGGCGTCGAGCGCGCTGAACGGTTCGTCCAGCAGGATCAGTCCCGAGCCCGGGGCGAGCGCGCGTGCGAGCGCGACCCGCTGTTGCTGCCCGCCGGACAGCCGGGAGGGACGCTCGTCGGCCCGGTCCGCCAGCCCCACCAACTCGAGGACCTCACGGACCCGGGCCGCCCGCTCGGCGCGGCTGCGCCACCGCGCCACGGGATCGACCGGTACGAGTCCGAACCCGACGTTCCGGGCCACGGACAGGTGCGGGAACAGGGCGCCCTGTTGGGGGACCAGACCTATCCCGCGGTGCTGGGCGGGCAGTGGGTCCACGCGGCGTCCGTCGACGAGGATGCGTCCCGCCGAGACCGGGTGCAGCCCGGCGATCATGCGCAGCACGGTGGTCTTGCCCGACCCGGACGCACCGAGAACGGCCAGCGCCTCACCGGAGCCCACTGTCAGATCGAGGTCCCGGACGACGGTGGTGCCCCCGTACCCACCGGTCACGCCGCGGAGCTCGAGCACGCCGCCGGGGCGCTTCCTCACCGTCATGTGGCACCCACCTGTGTCTCCTCCGAACGGGCCGCGATGGCGGTCCGTGCCGGGACGCCTCGCCCGGACCCTCCCGCGCCCCACCCGAACGACCTGCCGAGGACCGCGGCGGGGATCACGGCCACGGCCACGAGCATCGCGGCATAGGGAGCGGCCTGGGAGTACGCCGCCACCTCGGTGTGGGCCCACATCGCGGAGGCCAGTGTCTCCGTCCCCGTGGGGCGCAGGAGAAGGGTCGCGGGCAGTTCCTTGGCCACGCTGAGGAACACCAGGCTGCCCCCCGCGAGGACACCCGGCATCGATAGTGGGGCGACGACGCGGAGGAAGGTCCGGAACCGGCCGGAGCCCAACGCTCCCGAGGCGTCCTCGAGCGCGGTCGGGATCGCGCCGATCGCGGACCGGACCACGCCCACGGCGAGCGGGAGGAACAGCACCACGTACCCGAACACGAGCATCGGCAACTGCTGGTACAGGCCGGGGACCAGCCGGATCCCCACGAACACCACGGCCAACCCGACCGTGATCCCGGGGAGAGCGAATCCGATCTGGGCGACCGCCTCGGTGGCCCGGGCGACCGGGCCGTTCGACCGGGCCGCGAAGATGCCGATGGGCAGGGCCAACACGATCGTCACGAGCGCGGCGATGCCCGACACCCCCGCGGTGGTGGCCGCCGCGGCGAGGACCGGTCCCCACGCCACGTCCACCTCGGCGGCGGCCCGCACCCACCGGACCAGCCCGACGAGCGGGGCGAGGACGCCACCGGTCAGGACGAATCCGACGACCACGAGCGCCGGCGTTCTGAACCGCCCGAGCGGGACCCGGTCGGGAAGGGAGTCCACACCGGCACCGACCCTGGCCACCTCGCCCCGTCGGGCCCGCCGCTCTCCCACCATCACCACCAGCGCCACCAGGATGAGCACGCAGGCCAGCACCGCCGCGGGCACCCGGTCGAACGAGGCGCGGTAGCTGTGGTAGATCCCGACGGTGAACGCCTCGTACCGCAGCATGGCCACGGCCCCGAAGTCGGACAGCGTGTACAGCGCCACCAGCAGCGCCCCCGCGGCGACCGCGGGCCGGATCTGACGCAACGTCACCCCGAGTACGGCCCTGACCGATCCGCGCCCCAGCGTCCGGGCCACCTCCTCCAGCCCGGGGTCCACGGCCCGCAGCGCCGCGGCCGCGGGGAGGAAGACGTACGGATAGCAGGAGATCGTCAACACGATGACGGAGCCGGGCAGGCCGAGGAACTGCGGGAAGTCCGCGACCCACAGGTAGCCGAGGACGTAGGAGGGCATCGCCAGTGGCACGCAGAGCAGTGCGCCGACCACCGGGGCCCCGGGGAGATCCGTCCTCACCGTCAACCACGCGAGCGCGACACCCACCACGACGCTCGCCGCGGTGACCAGGACCACCAGCACGACCGTGTTGACCAGCAGTTCGGCGGACCGACCGGACCGGACCACCTCGATGGCGTAGGCCGGGCCCCGTTCCCCCGCCCGGATGATCAGATAGACCAGCGGGATGAGGGCCGCGGAGCACGCCAGAGTGGCGGCCACCCCGAGGAGGGGGCGACCGCCACGGAGACGGGAACGGACGTCTATGACGGACCCGTCAGATCATGCCCACGCGCGTGAGCATCTGCTGGGTCTGCTCGAGCCCGTCGAGGTCCCCGAGGTCGATGTCGGGGCCTCCCAGGGTCTCGAGGGGGGGCAGGCCGACGGCCTCCGAGGTGATGCCCGGCACCACCGGGTACTCGCTGTCCTCCTCGAGGAAGTAGAGCTGGGCCTGCTCGCCGAGGAGTTCCTCCACCAAGCGCAGGGCGTCCTCGGGCCGGTCCGTGGAGGCCAGCACGCCGACGCCGGCCACGTTGACCAGTGCGCCGGGGTCGCCCTTGGTCAGGTAGTGGACCCCGGCCCGCATGTTCTCCTCGCCCTTCTCCTGGGCGGTGTTGTACCAGTAGTAGTGGTTGGTGAGCCCGAGCTCGACCTCGCCGGTGTCGGCGGCCTCGAGGAGGGCCACGTTGTTGTCGTAGGTCCTCGGCTCGTTGGCCAGGAAGTCGCGGAGCCACTGCTCGGCCGCCTCGTCGCCGCGGTCGACCCGCAGCCCGGTGACGAACGACTGGAACGAGGCGTTGGTGGGGGCGTAGCCGACCTTGCCCCGCCACTCCGGCTCGGTGAGGGCGTCGATGGTGTCCGGCACCTCGGACTCCTCGAGCACCTCGGAGTCGTAGACCAGAACACGGGCGCGGAGGCTCGTGGCGACCCACGTCCCGTCGGTGGCCCGGTACTCGGCGGGGACCTGTGCGACCGTCGCCTCGTCGAGCCGCGTGAGCAGGCCCTCCTTGGACAACGCGCCCAGAGCGCCGGCGTCCTGGGAGAAGAAGATGTCGGCCGGGCTGGCCTCGCCCTCCTCGGCGATCTGCGCCGCCATCTCGGGGGTGCTCGCGTACCGCACCTCCAGGTCGATGCCGGTGTTCTCCTCGATCTGGGCCAGCAGCGGGCCGACGAGGTTCTCGCTGCGGCCCGAGTAGACCACCAACGCGTCCGAGTCGTCTCCGGCGCCGTCCGTGGTGCAGGCCGCCAGACCCACCACGAGCGAACCGGCAGCGGCGATCGCGGCCAGGCGGCGTCGCATCATCACGGTTCCTCCCTCACAGTCCCGGTGCCGCGTCACGGGCACCGGGTGTGAGCTTAGCCTAAACTTATCCTGGCGCTCAGGCCGGTCCACCGGCCCGGGATCAGTCCAGGTCGTCGTGCCGCATGAGCTGCCGGGCGGCCTCGGTGATCGACCCGGTCATCGAGGGATAGACGGAGAACGACCCCGCGAGGTCACCCACGGTGAGCTGGTTCCGCACGGCCACGGAGACGGGCAGGATGAGCTCGGAGGCGGTCGGCGCCACGATCACCCCTCCGATGACCACACCCGAGGCGGGGCGGCAGAACAGCTTGACGAAACCGCGGCGCAGACTGCGCATCTTGGCCCTCGGATTGCCCGCCAGCGGGAACACCTCGACGCGGGCAGGGACCTCACCGCTCTCGATCTGCGCGTGGGAGATCCCCACGGTGGCGATCTCGGGCCGTGTGAACACCGCCGAGGCCACGGTGCGGAGCTTGATGGGACTGACCCCCTCGCCCAGCGCGTGGTACATCGCGATCCGGCCCTGCATCGCCGCGACGGAGGCCAACGGGAACAGATCGGTGCAGTCGCCCGCCGCGTAGATGCCGGCGGCGGTGGTCCGCGAGACGCGGTCGACCTTGATGTGACCGCTGCGCTGGACCTCGATGCCGGCGCTCTCCAGCCCGAGGTCGCCGGTGTTGGGAACCGAACCGACGCACATCAGGGCGTGCGAACCCTTGACGGTCCGGCCGTCGCCCAGTCGGACGATGATCCCGTCCTCGTGGTGTTCGACCGCGTCCGCACGCGCGTGCTTGACCAGCGAGACGCCACGCTCGCTGAGCGCCTCCTCCAGCACCAGCGCCGCGTCGGCGTCCTCGTGGGGCAGCACACGGTCGCGGCTGGACACCATGGTGACCTTGACGCCCATCTCGGTGAACGCGGAGACGAACTCGGCGCCGGTCACACCGGAACCCACGACCACCAGGTGGGAGGGGAGTTCGGTGAGGTCGTAGAGCTGCCGCCAGGTCAGGATCCGCTCCCCGTCCGGCTCGGCGCCGGAGAGGATGCGCGGGTTGGACCCGGTGGCGACCAGGACCACGTCCGCGTCGAGGATCTTCTCCCGGCCGCCGTCCAGCGACACGTGGACGCGGTGCGACGCCATGCCCGGCTGCGAGTCGTGCAGTCGCGCGGTCCCCGAGAGCAGTCGCACGCCCTCGCGCTGGAGCTGGGACCTGATGTCGGCGGACTGGGCGCGGGCCAGGGACTTGACCCGACCGTTGACCTGGCCGAGCCGGTACGCGGTGGGGTCGAAGTGCATCTCGACGCCCATCTCCTCGGCGCGACGCATGTCGGTGCGCACACCCGTGGTGGCGATGAACGTCTTGGACGGCACGCAGTCGGTCAGCACGCAGTTGCCGCCGATCCCCTCGGCGTCCACGATCGTGACGTCCGCACCGTATTGCGCGGCCACCAGCGCGGCCTCGTAACCGGCGGGTCCGCCGCCGATGATGATGATGCGCTGGGTCACAGGTGGTCCTCCACGGGTCACGGGGTCGGGGCCGGGCGCCGCGGGCCACTGTGGTGGACCGCGTCGCGTCCGCCGTACACGGTAGTCGAACCGGCGGCACGCGGCCGGAGGACGCCGGGGCCACACCCGGCGGAGGGACTACTCTGGTCGCCGTGCCTCTCTACGCCGCGTACGGGACCAACATGCATCCCGAACAGATGAACGCCCGCGCGCCGCACTCCCCGTTCGCCGGAACCGGTTGGCTGGAGGGCTGGCGCCTGACCTTCGCGGGCGAGGACCCCACGTGGGAGGGCGCCGTGGCCACCGTGGTCGAGGACCCCGAGTCGAGGGTGTTCGTGGTGCTCTACGACGTCCCCGACGAGGACGCCCGCGCCCTCGACCGATGGGAGGGCACGGACCGGATCCCGGCCCGGAAGATCCGGGTCCGGGTGGAGCGCCGTCCCACCGTCCCCCCCGGCCCCCCGGTGGGGGCCCAGGAGTCCGAGTTCGCGGTCGCCTCGCCCTCCCCCACCGCGCCCGAGGGCACCGAGCTGGTCTGGCTGTACGTCATGGACGCCTTCGAGGGGGGCCTGCCGTCGGCGCGCTACCTCGGACTGTTGGCGGACGCGGCCGAGTGCGCGGGTGCCCCCGACTCCTACGTGCGGCAGCTGCGCACCCGGGAATCCCGCAACGTGGGCCCGGGCGCCTAGCGTCGTGCCGTCCATCCCCCTGCCACCCACCCCCGTGTCTCCGCTCCTCACCCCCACCCCGGACGCCCGGGCGACCGCCGACGCCGTCGCCCGCGCGTGCGGCCGGTCGGTGCACGAGGTGACCCTGGTCCTGGGCTCGGGCTGGTCCGAGGTCGTCGTGGGCCTGGCCGACCCCGGGACCGCGGTCACCATCCCGATGGCCGATCTGCCGGGGTTCGCGCCGCCGTCGGCCGCCGGCCACCGCGGAACGGTCACGAGTTGTCTGGTCGACGGGGTGCCACTGCTGTCCGTGGCCGGGCGGAGCCACCTCTACGAGGGACTGGGTACCGACCCCGTCGTCCACCCCGCGCACGTCGCGGCCGCCGTCGGCTCCGACGTCCTGGTGCTCACCAACGCCGCCGGCGGCGTGCGGGACGGCCTGGCGGTCGGTGACCTGGTCCTGATCTCGGACCACCTCAACCTCACGGGCCGCTCCCCGCTGACCGGTGCCGCGTTCGTCGACCTCGTGGACGCCTACTCACCCCGCCTGCGCGAGGCCGCCGCGCAGGCGCTCCGGGCGGCCACCGGGACCCGGCCCGGCGAGGGCGTCTACGCCGCGATGCCCGGACCCCAGTACGAGACCCCCGCCGAGATACG
>NZ_JAALDZ010000119.1:0-4014 GCF_014145125.1 Dietzia sp. CQ4
GGGCCCCGGTCCCGCGGGGGCGGGACCGGGGCCCGGTCGGGACGGGATCAGTGCGAGTGACCGGCGTGCGAGTGCCCGCCGGGCGCCTCCTGCTCGGGCTTCTCGACGATCGCCGTCTCGGTGGTCAGCACCATCCGCGCGACGGAACAGGCGTTGACGACGGCCGAGTGGGTGACCTTCACCGGGTCGATGATGCCCGCCGAGACGAGGTCACCGTACTCGCCGGTGGCGGCGTTGAAGCCGTCCCTCGGACCGAGGTCGGCGACCTTGCTCACCACGACGGAGCCGTCCTCGCCCGCGTTGGCGGCGATCCAGAACAGTGGCGCCGCCAGCGCCTTGCGGACGACGTTCACCCCCACCGCCTCGTCGGCGTCGGTGGTGTCCTCGGCGAGCCGGGCGAGTGACGCCGCGGCCTGGACGAGCACGGAACCGCCACCGGCGATCACGCCCTCTTCGACGGCGGCCTTGGCCGAGTTGACCGCGTCCTCGACGCGGAGCTTGCGCTCGGTGAGCTCCGTCTCGGTGGCGGCGCCGACGCGGATGACCGCGACGCCCCCGGAGAGCTTGGCGATGCGCTCCTCGAGCTTCTCGCGGTCCCAGTCGGAGTCGGTGTTCTCGGCCTCGCGGCGCAGCTGCGCCACCCGGGCGTCGACGTCGGCCTGGTCACCGTCACCGTCGACGATGATCGTCTCGTCCTTGGAGACGGTCACGCGGCGGGCGTGTCCGAGCACCTCGAGGCCACAGTCGGAGAGCTTCATGCCCAGGTCCGGGCTGACGACCTGACCCTTGAGGACGATAGCGAGATCGTCCTGGAAGGCCTTGCGGCGGTCGCCGAAGAACGGGGCCTTGATCGCGACGACCTTGATGGTCTTGCGGATCGAGTTGACGACCAGCGTCGACAACGCCTCGCCGTCGACGTCCTCGGCCACGACGAGCAGCGGCTTGCCGGTTTCGGCGACCTTCTCGAGCAGCGGGAGCAGGTCGGGGAGGGAGCTGATCTTCTCGCGGTGCAGCAGGACCAGGACATCCTCGTAGATGGCCTTCTGCTCGTCGGGGTCGGTGACGAAGTAGGGGCTGAGGTAGCCCTTGTCGAAGGCGATGCCCTCGGTCACGGCGACCTCGGTGTGCAGGCCCTGGGATTCCTCGACGGACACGACGCCGTTGACACCCACGGCGTCCATGGCCTCGGCGACCATCCGACCCACCTCGGGGTCACGGGAGGAGACCGTGGCGACCTGCGCCACCCCCTCGGACCCCGACACCGGGGTGGCGGCGGACTTGAGGAACTCGACGACGGCGGCCGAGGCCTTCTCGATGCCCTTGCCCATGGCCATCGGGTTGGATCCGGCGGCCACGTTGCGCAGCCCCTCACGGATGAGCGCCTGCGCGAGCACCGTCGCGGTGGTCGTGCCGTCACCGGCCACGTCGTTGGTCTTGGTGGCGACGCTCTTGACCAGCTGGGCACCGAGATTCGCGAACGGCTCGGAGAGTTCGATCTCGCGGGCGATGGAGACACCGTCGTTCGTGACGGTGGGGCCACCGAAGGCCTTGGCCAACACGACGTGCCGACCCTTCGGGCCGAGCGTGACCTTGACGGTGTCGGCGAGTTGGTCGACACCGGCGAGCATGCCCTTACGGGCCTCCTCGTCGAACGCTATCAACTTGGACATTGATGGGACTCCTGGAAGGAAGAGGGTGTTCGGGACGGACGGGTCGTACTGCGTAACAGACCGGTGCGACACCGGTGAGACACCACCGCCCCGGCGGGCCGGACACTGGCCGGCGCCACCGGGGCGGGGTTGTACCGACTCACGTCAGTCGATGACCGCGAGAACGTCGCGCGAGGAGAGGATCAGGTACTCCTTGCCCTCGTACTTGATCTCGGTTCCGCCGTACTTGGAGTAGATGACCTTGTCCCCCTCCTTGATGTCCATGGGGATGCGGTCGCCGTCCTCGTCGAAGCGGCCCTTGCCGACCGCGACGACGGTGCCCTCCTGGGGCTTCTCCTTGGCGGTGTCCGGGATGACGAGGCCGGACGCCGTGGTGGTCTCGGCAGCGGTGGCCTCGACGAGAATCTTGTCCTCAAGCGGCTTGATCGCCACGATGGATCCTCCGTGTGTAGATGGCTGGTGTGTTCAGGGGGGCGGGGCACCGGGGTGGCGTCGTCGCGGGTGACGCGACCGGGTCCATGCCTATTGGCACTCTATATGCGCGAGTGCCAGCACTCAAGTGTCCCGGGTGCCCGATCCGGCCCCGTTCGCGGACGGCGAACACCACCCGGCCCCCACACACCCGCTCGAGCACGCCGCCGGGCGCGCGGGCCCCGCGTACGATCAGCGGGAAGTCCCGCCACCCCCGGGAGGAGTCGTCGCCATGTCCCGTACCCCCTCCGGTGACGCGGACGCGTCCGGCCGGCGGGATCCGGAGGACCCCGGCGACGAGTCGCACGCCGGTCCCCCCGACGTCAACGGGACGGCGCTCGCCGCGGTCGTGTTGGCGGTGGGCAACGTCGTGTTCGGGTCCTTCCTCGGACTGTTCCTGCCCGCGGTCCCCGCGGTCTTCGCGCTCGCGTCGGTCCTGCTCGGCCATCTCGCCCTGGCCAGGATCAACCGGACCGGACAGGCCGGGCGCGGCCTCGCCCTCACCGCGCTCGCGGTGGGGTACCTGTGGTTGGTCCTGATCACCCTGCTGGTCTGCGGGATGCTGCTGTTCACCGGGTACGGCTTCGCGCTGCTCGGGTTCTGAGGCACCCGCCTCACCACCCTCCTCACACCACCCGCCTCACACCAGCTGGGTCACCCCGACCGTGAGTCCCGGATCCGCCGCCACGGTGAGGGCACTGGGTTCGGCACCCGCCGCGAGGAGCGCGGACGCCACCGCCACGACCATCGCCCCGTTGTCCGTGCACAGCCGCGGCCGGGGGACGCGGAGGCGGATCCCGGCCTCGGCGCACCGCTGCGCCGCCAGCTCCCGCAGCCGGGAGTTCGCGGCGACGCCGCCGCCGACGAGCAGGGTCGACACCCCGAGATCTGTGCAGGCCCGCACGGCCTTCATGGTGAGCACGTCCGCCACGGCCTCCTGGAACGACGCGGCCACGTCGGCGACCTCGAGGTGCACCCCGTCGCGCTCGGCGGCCTCGATCCGGCGCGCGACGGAGGTCTTGAGCCCGGAGAAGGAGAAGTCGTGTCGGGCGTCCCGGGGCCCGGTCATCCCGCGGGGGAAGGGTATGGCCGCCGGGTCACCGGACGCCGCGAGTCGATCGATCACCGGACCGCCCGGGTAACCCAGACCCAAGAGCCTCGCGACCTTGTCGTAGGCCTCCCCCGCCGCGTCGTCGACCGTCGAGCCGAGCTCCACCACCGGATCAGTGAGAGAGCGCACGTGCAGGAGCTGGGTGTGTCCGCCGGAGACCAGCAGCGCCACGCATTCGTCGAGCGGTCCGCCGTCGAACCCGGCCACGGCGACATGTCCCACCAGGTGGTTGACCGCGTAGAACGGTGTGCCCCACGCGGCGGCGTAGGCCTTGGCCGCCGAGGAGCCCACCAGCAGTGCACCGGACAACCCGGGCCCGATGGTCGCGGCCACGGCGTCGGGCCGGTCCACACCCGCCTCGGCGAGCGCCGCACGCACGGTCGGGACGAGCGCCTCGAGATGCGCGCGGGAGGCGATCTCGGGCACCACGCCGCCGAAGCGCGCGTGCTCGGACATCGACGAGGCCACCACGTCGGCGAGCAGCTCCGCGCGCCCGTCATCGTGCACCCGGGCGATCGCCACGCCCGTCTCGTCGCACGAACTCTCGATCCCCAGAACGGTCCTCATGAACTGTCTCCTCCTCCCGCGTCGGGTCCGTGGTGCGCCGGACGCACCATCAGGTGCGCGTCGGCCATGCTCGGACGGTAGTACCGGGGCCGTAGCCCCACCACCTCGAAACCGTGGGCCTCGTAGAGCGCGCGGGCCGGGACGTTGTCGGTCCGCACGTCCAGGACCACCGGGGCCGCCTCCGCGTCCGCCACC
>NZ_JAALDZ010000011.1:0-37928 GCF_014145125.1 Dietzia sp. CQ4
GGGGCACGGTGATCCTGCGCGGGAAGGGGGGCAAGGAGCGGGTGGTCCCGGTGGGGCGTCCGGCCTGCGATGCGGTCGGCGCCTACCTGGTGCGCGCCCGTCCCGCACTGGCGGTCCGGGGCGGCCCGGCGTTGTTCCTCAACGCCCGTGGCGGCCGTATCACCCGGCAGTCCCTGTGGAACGTCGTGGCCGCCGCCGCGGAGCGGGCGTCGGTCGGCACCGACGTCTCGCCGCACTCCTTCCGCCACTCCTTCGCGACCCACTTGTTGGACGGCGGCGCGGACATCCGGGTGGTCCAGGAGCTGTTGGGGCACGCCTCGGTGACCACGACGCAGGTCTACACCCTCGTCACCGTCGACACGCTCCGCGAGGTCTGGGCCGAGTGCCACCCCCGGGCACGGTAACGTGACCGGGGACCGGCCTGAGCGCAGGTGACGACGCAGCGAGAGGAGACGCGGGTGGCGCAGGACTCTGGGGCCATGGATCCCGCACTGTTCTCCCGCGCGGAACTGCTCGGCGCCGACGACCCGGCGGCCGGCGAGGGCTTCTCGGCGATCCCCGAACCGCAGCCGCTCACCTCGCACGGTCCCGCCAGGGTGCTCTCGATGTGCAACCAGAAGGGCGGGGTCGGCAAGACCACCAGCACGATCAACCTGGCCGCCGCCCTCGCGGAGTACGGCCGCCGGGTCCTCGTCGTGGACCTCGACCCCCAGGGTGCGCTGTCGGCGGGCCTGGGCATCCCGCACCACCAGCTGGATCTGACGGTCTACAACCTCCTGGTGGACAACACCGTGTCGACGGAGGAGGTGCTCGTCCGGACCCGGGTGGAGGGGGTGGACCTCATCCCCGCCAACATCGACCTGTCCGCCGCGGAGATCCAACTGGTCAACGAGGTGGGGCGCGAACAGGCTCTGGGCCGCGCGCTGTACCCGGTGCTCGACCGCTACGACTACGTCCTGATCGACTGCCAGCCGTCACTGGGGCTGCTCACCGTCAACGCACTGGCCTGTTCGGACGGCGTGTTGATCCCGATGGAGTGCGAGTACTTCTCGCTGCGTGGGCTCGCCCTGTTGACGGACACCATCGACAAGGTCCGCGACCGGATCAACCCGCGTCTGCACCTGACCGGGATCCTGATCACGATGTTCGACCGCCGGACGGTCCATGCCCGCGACGTCCTCGGCCGGGTCGTCGAGGTGTTCGGTGACCAGGTCTTCGACACCCTCGTCACCCGGACGGTCCGGTTCCCGGAGACCACCGTCGCCGGTGAACCCATCACCACGTGGGCGCCCAGATCTGCGGGTGCGCAGGCCTACCGGGCGCTGGCTCGCGAGGTCATCCAGCGCGGCAGGTGAGCGGGCCGGTGACCGGGGTCGGGCACCCGCCGGGGGACGACGCCACCGAGGTACCCGATCCGCGTGCGTTCACAGTCCACCTGACCAACTTCACCGGCCCGTTCGACCTGCTCCTGAAGTTGATCGATTCGCGTCGCCTCGACGTGACCGAGGTCGCCCTCCACTCGGTGACCGACGAGTTCATCGCCCACGCCCGCGAGTTGGGCCGGGAGGCGGGCCTCGAGGAGGTCACCGAGTTCCTGGTGGTGGCGGCCACGCTGCTCGACCTCAAGACCGCACGACTCGTGCCCTCCGGTGAGGTCCAGGACCTGGAGGATCTGGCCCTGCTCCAGGCGCGGGACCTGCTCTTCGCCCGGCTCCTGCAGTTCCGGGCGTTCCGCCAGGTGGCCGAGCTGTTCGCCGAGCTCGACAGGACCGCCCGCCACTCCCACCCGCGGACGGCGGGTCCGGACGAGGAGTTCCTGGACCTGCTGCCCGAGGTGGAGCTGGGCGTCGACGTGGAACAGTTCGCCACCATCGCCGCCGTGGCGTTCCGACCCCGGCCGGTGGAGGAGGTGGGGGTCTCGCACGTGCACACCCCGGCCGTGTCCGTCCCCGAGCAGGCCGCCCGCGTCCTGGAGTTGCTGAGGTTCCGGGGCCGGGGCCAGTGGGTCGACTTCCGGGAGCTGGTCTCCGGGTGCGGAGACTCCCTCGTCGTCGTCGCCAGGTTTCTCGCCCTGTTGGAGTTGTACAGGGCGCGCGCCGTGGCGCTCGCCCAGGACGAGGCGCTCGGTGACCTGTTGGTGAGTTGGACGGGCGAGGAGGCCGCCGAGGTGACACGCGGGAGGGACGAATGGACGTGACGGAGGGCGACGACATGCGTGCGATGGGGCCGGACGGGGACGACGACGAGCTCGACGAGCCCGGGGCCCCGCCGTTGCGGGCCCGACTCGAGGCGCTCCTGCTGGTCGTGGACCAGCCGACCGCCGAGGGAGCCCTGGCGGCGGCGGCGGGCTCGACGCCCGCGGAGGTGGCGGCCGAGCTGCGGGCGTGGCGGGACGACCTCACGAGGGTGGGCAGCGGGATCGATCTGAGGCGGACCGACGAGGGGTGGCGCCTCTACACGCGTCGGGAGTTCGCGCCGTACGTGGAGCGCCTCCTCACCGACGGCACCCGGTCCACCCTCACCCGGGCGGCACTCGAGACCCTCGCGGTGATCGCCTACCGGCAACCCGTCACACGGTCGCGCGTGGCGGCCGTCCGCGGGGTCAACGTGGACGGCGTGATGCGGACCCTCGTGGCCCGCGGTCTGGCCGTGGAATGCGGCACCGATACGGACACCGGGGGCATCCTGTATAGGACCACGGAGCTATTTCTGGAAAGATTGGGGCTGACGTCGCTCGACGAGCTCCCGGACATCGCCCCGTTGCTGCCGGATGTCGACCTGGTCGACGAGATGAGCGACGATCCCGCGGAGGACCCGCGGATACCCCTGGGGCGGCGCAGAACCGCTGCGCCCGACCCCGCCCATGAACACCAGAACGAAGAGATGTGACGCACTCATGACTGAGTCCGCTGGCCGAGACGGCTCACCGGTCCGCCTCCAGAAGATCCTGGCACAGGCCGGGATCGCCTCCCGCAGGGCCTCGGAGGACCTCATCGCCCGAGGGCGGGTGGAGGTCAACGGGAAGATCGTGCGCGAGATGGGCGTCAAGGTCGATCCCACCACGGCGGTGATCCGCGTGGACGGCACCCGGATCGTCCTCGACGACGACCTGGTCTACCTGGCGCTGAACAAGCCCCGCGGGTACCACACCACCATGTCGGACGACATGGGTCGGCCCTGTGTGGGCGACCTGGTCGCCGACCGGGTCGACGCCGGACAGCGGCTCTTCCACGTGGGCCGCCTGGACGCCGACACCGAGGGGCTGCTGTTGGTGACGAACGACGGCGAGCTCTCGCACCGTCTGATGCACCCGTCCTACGAGGTGTCCAAGACCTACATGGCCACCGTGACGGGGGTCGTCGGCAAGGGCGTCGGCAAGAAGCTACGCGAGGGCATCGAGCTCGAGGACGGCCCGGCCAAGGTCGACCAGTTCGCGATCGTCGACGTCCACGAGGGACGCTCGCTGGTCAAGGTGGTGCTCCACGAGGGGCGTAAGCACATCGTCCGCCGGATCCTCGACGAGGTCGGGTATCCCGTCGAGTCGCTGGTGCGGATCCGCTTCGGCGCCGTCGCGCTGGGCGACCAGCGCGCGGGGAGTTTCCGGAAGCTCAACCGTAAAGAGGTCTCGGATCTCTACGCCGCGGTGGGCCTGTGAGCGCGCCGGCCGGACCCGCCGGCGTCCCGCGGCGACGGATCGCGATCGACGGTCCCGCCGGTACCGGCAAGTCGACGCTCGCCCGGACGCTCGCCGAGCGGCTCGGTGGGGCGTACCTCGACACCGGTGCGATGTACCGGGTGGCCACGCTGCAGGTACTGCGCGCCGGGATCGACCCGGAGGACGCCGCCGCGGTGATCGCCACGTCCGCCGATCTGCCGATGGAGATCGGCACCGACGCGGGATCCGAGCGGATCCTCCTCGCCGGCGAGGACGTGAGCGACGAGATCCGCACCGCCCGTGTCACCGCGGGCGTCTCGGCGGTCTCCGCCGTCCCGGAGGTCCGGGCCAACCTGGTCGGGCTCCAGCGTCGCCTGGCCTCCGGAGGTGGCACGGTCGTCCTCGAGGGCCGCGACATCGGCACGGTGGTGCTCCCCGACGCCGAGGTGAAGGTCTATCTCACCGCGAGCCCGGAGATCCGGGCCCGGCGCCGGACCGAACAGGATCGCGCCGCCGGACGTGACGCCGACTACGACGAGGTGCTGGCCGCGGTGATCGAGCGGGACCGCAAGGACTCCACCCGCGCCGCGAGCCCGCTCCGGCCGGCCGAGGACGCGATCGTCATCGACACCTCAGACCTCACCCTCGACGAGGTGCTCGACCGGTTGGTCGCACTCGCGGAGGGCGCCGACGCGTCGCACGGCGACGCCGCAGAAGGGAACACACAGTGAGCAGCAACGAGGACTTCGACCTCCCCACGGGTCCGGTCGAGGAGACCGTCGAGGACGCGTGGAACGACGACACGGACTGGGACGCCGTGGCCGAGGAGTGGGCCGACGAGATCGGCGCCGAGATCGACGGGGTGGAGATCCTGCCCACCGTCGCCATCGTGGGACGGCCCAATGTGGGCAAGTCCACGCTGGTCAACCGGATCATCGGTCGTCGCGAGGCCGTGGTGGAGGACGTCCCCGGGGTGACCCGGGACCGCGTCTCCTATGAAGCCCTGTGGAACGGCCGCACCTTCATGGTGCAGGACACCGGTGGGTGGGAGCAGGACGCCAAGGGCATGCACCGCTCCATCGCGCAGCAGGCCGAGATCGCCATGGGCACCGCCGACCTCATCGTCCTGGTGTGCGACGGGAACGTGGGCATCACCTCGGCGGACGAGACCGTGGCCAAGAGCCTGCGCCGCTCGGACACCCCCGTGATCCTGGCGGTCAACAAGGTCGACAGCGAGAAGGCCGAGCTGCAGTCGGCCGAGTTCTGGGGGCTGGGCCTCGACCAGCCCTACGCCATCTCCGCCGCACACGGCCGCGGCACCGCCGACCTGCTCGACGAGATCCTCCGCCGGCTGCCCTCCAAGGCCCGGATGCGTGAGACGACCGACGTGCCGCGGCGCGTGGCGCTGGTCGGCAAGCCCAACGTCGGCAAGTCGAGCCTGCTCAACAAGCTCACCGGCGAGGAGAGGTCGGTGGTCGACAACGTCGCGGGCACCACCGTCGACCCGGTGGACTCGCTCGTCGAGTTGGGCGGCAAGACCTGGCGCTTCGTGGACACCGCCGGTCTGCGGAGGAAGGTCAACCAGGCCTACGGGCACGAGTACTACGCCTCGCTCCGCACCCGTGGTGCCATCGAGGCCGCCGAGGTCGTGGTGCTGCTGCTGGACGCCTCCGAACCGATCACGGAACAGGACCTGCGGGTCATCTCCATGGTCGCCGATGCCGGTCGGGCGTTGGTGATCGCCTTCAACAAGTGGGACCTGGTGGACGAGGACCGCCGGTACGACCTGGACAAGGAGATCGACAGGGAGCTGTCCAAGATCCTCACGTGGGCGTACCGGGTGAACATCTCGGCCACCACGGGCCGTGCCCTGGCCAAGCTGGTGCCGGCGATGGAGGGCGCACTCGACTCCTGGGACAAGCGCATCCCCACCGGTCCACTCAACACGTGGATGAGCGAGGTCGTGGCCGCCACCCCGCCGCCGATGCGGGGCGGGAAGCTCCCGCGGATCCGCTTCTGTACGCAGGCCACCACCCGGCCCCCCACGTTCGTGTTCTTCTCCACCGGATTCCTGGAGGCCGGCTACCGGCGGTTCCTGGAGCGGCGGCTGCGCGAGACCTTCGGCTTCGACGGTTCTCCGGTCCGAGTGAACGTGCGCGTCAAGGAGCGCCGACAGCGCAAGTGACCAGGCGATTGGAGCGCTGCGACAGGCGTGCGCTAGTCTGATCCAGTCGCCGCGCGAGACGCGGTGGCGGGCGGGCTGTGGCGCAGCTTGGTAGCGCACTTGACTGGGGGTCAAGGGGTCGCAGGTTCGAATCCTGTCAGCCCGACAGAGACAAACCCCAGGTCAGAGGAATCTGACCTGGGGTTTCGTCGTTTCCGGAGCGGATACTGCTGGGCACGCCGTCGCCGCGGGTCACCCACCTGAGCGGAGGCACCTCTGACGCCGTCCGTTCATCGGCGCCGGCAGCTCTGCGGGGAGAGGCGGCTCAGATCGCGCCCTCCGCCGCGTTCGTGATGGGGCTGCGGCCGACGGCGAGCCAGACGCCGGTGACGGCGAGCCAGATCGGCATGAAGATCCCGGGGAGGCCGGGGACGCCGGACGCGACCACGGCGCCGAGAGCTCCGATAGCTGTCACGGCGGAGAACGTGCCGAGGATGAGGGAGACGCTGCGATCCATCCACGCCATCCAGGCCAGGGCGAGGGCGGATGCGATGAGCCCGGTCCAGGGGATGTATGCGCCGAAGTCGGTGAGCATGTAGTAGACGAACAGTCCGTCCTCGTCGTACAGGCCGGCTTCCGGGCCGAGGTAGTTGGCCAGGGCGCCGCGCCACCCGTAGCCGAGGATGAGCGCGCCGGCGCTCGCGATCAACCCGATGGTCACGGCGAACGCGGCGGTCGAGCGGAACGCGAGGGGCTCGACGTGTCGGCGCCAGGCGGCAGCGAAGAAGACCAGGGCGAGGATCGAGACGAGGCCGGCGAGGAAGCCGATGCGCGCCAGCGTCGGGTCGAGGCCGATCATGTCGGCGGGGACGACAACGTGGTCCCTGTTGTGGGCGATCGCCTCTGTTTCGGCGTCGGGTCGAAGGTCTGTGGCGACTGTGCCGATCGTTCCCGCGATACCGGACAGCACGGCCCAGAGGGGCCACGCGGTGATTCGGACGCGAGCTTTCGAGGCGGCGGAGCGTGTCGGGGAGTTGTCGAACTCGGGTGTAGAGGACATGACTCTTCCTTCTCCGGGGGTGCGCAACCGAATCGTCGGGAAGGTGGTCCGGGACGCGGGAGGCGGACCCGCTGGGAAGGTCAGAATATCTGGTCAAAGGCTGTTCCGGAGGTGGCCCGGTGTGGCCGTCGAGGAGATCGAACTGCTCCGCGACTCCGGCACGGAAGCCGCACTCGGTGGGAACGCTACGAGCGCCCTCGGTATGGCACGCTACGAGACAGCGGCGATCCTCCGTCGCGGCGACGTGACCGAGCAGTTGGCGGTCATCGGCGTCTACAACGAGGCGTTCCTCACGTCACGCGTGATGTGGAATCTGAGGGGTTGATCGACGCATGGTGATGGTCGGATCTCCACGCGGCCGTCTCGCCGCCGGGTCGGTGGTGGTGGCGCTCGCCGCGCTTCTCATCGGATGTTCGGGTGATTCCCCGTCGCCCGGCGACCCCGGGGCGTCCTCGTCGCGGTCACCGGCCTCCGCCGACAGCTCTGCGGCAGAGAGCGCGGACGAGCGGTATGGGAGCTTCGATGCCGTGGAGGCGTCAGGCGCGGGCGAGGCGGTCGTCCCGCTACCCCCCGACGTCGCGGACGCGGATGGCGGAATCGTCCGGATGACCTATGAGGGAACCGAACCACTAGTTCTGTGGAGTCTTGATGCCGAGGGCGAGAAACAGATGATCCTCATCGACGGCGTGATCGAAGCGAACACCGCCGACCGGGGGACCTTTGACGGCGAGTCGATGTGGTGGCCGGCGAATCCCGCTCCGCACGGGCTCGGGGTCGAGGGGGACGGCGTGTGGGAGCTCTCGGTGGTGCCGGTGTCGTCGGCCCCGCCGCTGGCGAGCGGGGGACGAGGCACGCGGGTCTTCCTGTACGACGGGGAGGGCGGTGTGATCACGGGGAGCCGAGCAGACACCGCTGTCGGGATGGCGGTCACTGAGTTCTCCCTGCCCCGCTCGGGCGGGACTCCGAAAAATGTGGTGACCACCCCCAGTGCCGATGCAGAGTTCGGCCTCGATCTGGCTCCCGGGCCCTCGGTGCTCATCGTGTCGCACCGTGACGAGTGGACGATCAACCTCACGGACGAGGGGTAGTAGTACCGCACTGACCGATTCCGCGCCTGGGGGCGGAACACCGGTGATTAGATGGGATCTCCTCCACCGGTGTGCACGTAAGGGGTGACGATGACCGAGATCACGATCGGCAGCGCGGTGGGCGCTCCGGAAGCCCCGGCCCGGTTGGATGCCCGTCGCTTCAACCGCCACACCTTCTGGTGCGGGCAGAGCGGCAGCGGGAAGACCTACGCGCTGGGGGTGGTCCTGGAACAGCTGTTGCTGCACACCGAGCTCCCCATGGTCATCCTCGATCCCAACGCCGACTTCGTCAGGCTGCCCGAAGCCCGCGACGAGGCCGGTGCGGCCGAGGTGGCCCGGCTCGCGGAGCTCGACATCAGGGTCTTGCGCTCCTCGGAGGGGCCGGGGGAACGGCTGCGCGCCCGGTACGTGGACCTGTCCCCGGCGTCCAAGGCCGCCTTGTTGCAGCTCGATCCGATCGCGGACGCGGAGGAGTACAACGTCCTCCTGCGCACCAATGTCCGCGCGGAGGACTTCGACTCGGTGGAGGCGCTCGCGACGCTCCGGGCCTCGTCCGACCCGGGGGAGGTCCGGCTGTCCTACCGGATGGAGAACCTCCAGGTGCTCGAGTGGGATCTGTGGTCCCGAGGCGCGGGTTCGGTCGTCGACGTGATCGGTCAACGGCCCCGCGCCACGGTGATGGATCTCGGCGGCTTCACCCACCCGGCCGAATCCAAGGTGGCGGCGTTGGCCCTCGTGGAGCACCTGTGGTCGAGGCGCGAGGATCGCGAGCCGATCCTCATCGTGATCGACGAGGCGCACAACGTGTGCCCGCCCGATCCGCAGACCGACGTCGAGCGGGCGCTCACCCGTCAGCTGGTCCAGATCGCCGCGGAGGGCCGGAAGTTCGGGCTGTGGTTGCTGCTCTCCACGCAGCGACCGAACAAGATCCACCCCAACGTCCTCTCGCAGTGCGACAACCTGGGTCTGATGCGCGTCAACTCGCCCAGAGACCTCATGGAGCTGGCGGAGGTGTTCGGGTTCGCCGGCGAGGATCAGATACGGCGATCGGCCTCGTTCGCGCAGGGCCAGGCGCTCTTCGCCGGGGGCTTCGTCTCCGAGCCGACATACGTGCAGATGGGCAGGCGGATCACCGAGGAGTCGGGTGGGGACGTCCGGGTCCCACTACGCGACGACGGGTGAGGTGACGCTCTCTCCCGGATTCCCGTGCGCAGGCGTCACACCAGCGCCGCGAGTCGCTTCTTGCGCAGGTTCTGGGTGACGATCCACTCGACGTCGCGGTCGTCCGTCGGGAGGTCACGGAAGGCGGCCAGGCCGGGTTCCGGATCGGCGGCCACGGCGATACTCCAGCAATAGCCCAGCGCCTGGCGGAGGTTCCGGGCTGCAGGGCTGGTCCGCAGTGCCGGCGGGAGCGCCACGAGGTGGCGTGTACATCGTCGGCACACGTCGACGGCGACGGCCGCCGCCGGGGCGGTGCGCAGCAGTCGCGGTTCGCAGATGGCGACGACGGCGACGCGCTGGACATACAGCTCGGGATCGTCGGCCCACCTCCGGACTATCCCCCTCACCACATCGGGGAAGTCGTCGCCCAGGAGCTGGAGACCGATGGCGACGTCCTCCCGCACCCGCCACCGGTCATCCGTCGCGAGCGCCCGGGCTCCGGCCTCGCACTCCGCGCTGCCCGCTCTCAGCCCGAGAGCCGCGGCCGCGCACATCGCGGGGTACTCGCCGCCGTCGGACATCATCGCCTCGATGGCGCGGCCGTCCGCGAGTCTCGCGGCGACGGTGAGCAACGAGAGGTCGGCGCGAGGTCCGGGGAGACCGGAGCGCGCCGACAGGTACTCCGGCCACAGCTCTGGTTCCATCGCCCGTAGTTCGGCGGTCGCTGACTCGGCGGATCGCATTGGCCGACGGTACTCCCTGACCAGGGAACCCCGGGGGAGTACGGCGCCGCTTCTCACCCGCTGACGGCCCCGGTGATCGACCTCGGCCGCCGGTCGCGACACCGCCCAGGCCGGGAGGCGACCGCACCGTGCGCGTGCCCGCGGTGACGGTGCGTGGCGAGCAGGTGGGTCAGAGCGGTGAGGTGCGGGAACTCCACCATCATGCCGATCACGATCGCGGCCGCGATGGCGGGGTGATCAGGCAGCGCGATCGTGGTGACCGCCAACATGAGCGGGGCGTTGCGGGCGGAGGTGGTCATGGTGAGCAGTGCGTGCTCGGGGTGGCTGAGGCCGAATCCCCGGGCGATCGCCTCGCCCACGACGTAGACGACGACGAAGAAGAGGAACACCACGAGGAGCACCCGGCCGAACGCGGAGGGGTCGGACAGGATCGTGCCCACGTTCGCGGCGAACAGGAACACGATCAGGGCGGCGAGGATGACGGGCACCGCACCGTCGGCGGCATCGATGACCCGACCGCGTGTGGAGCGTGGAGCGACCAGGCGTAGAGCCCCTCGCAGGGCGACCGCGAGCACGGCCGGCATCACGAACCAGATGATCAGCGCCGGGCCGGCGGCCGACACGGTGTTCACGACCTGGTGTCCGGCGAACACCCCCAGCCACACCGGGTAGAGCGCCAACTGCAGGACGAGCTGGACGGGGATGAGTGCCGACCCGGCCGCGGTGTCTCCTCCGGCCATGCGGGTGAACCCCAGAAACCAGTCGGTACAGGGGGCCAGGCAGTAGATCAGTATCCCCCACACGCAGGGCGTCGTCCGGGATCAGCACCGAGGTCAGCGCGAACGCGACCACCGGGATGAGCAGGAAGTTCATGGCGACGGCCAGGAACGCGATCCGGGGCACCCGGCGTCGATCCAGCAGGCCGCCCGAGGGAAGGGTGAAGAAGATGACAGCCACCAGCAGCATGACCAGGTGGTCCACGGCTCCCCCCAGCCGGTCCGCGATGCCCGGCCACCACGTCCCGGTCGCGCCACCGGCGATGATCGCGGCGAGGAAGAGTCCCGTGGCGGCGAGTGGCCGAGGCGACGCCCGATGCTCCGGAACGGAGCTCAGCACGCGCATTCCACTCCGCAGCACGACAGATCATCGGTGAGCATGCCGGCGGCCCGCCACGCCTCGAGGGCGGTGACGTCCTTACCCGCCCGGTCGCCGATGACCCGGGCGACATGGGCGAAGCGCTGCCGGAACTTGTAGACGAAGCAGAACTTCATCCCGCCGTGCCGGATGGTGGCCCCGGACAGGAACAACCCGGGGGTGAGGGTGGACTGGTCGTCCTCGTCGAGTTCGGGCCAGCCGTCCCCGCGGGACGCGAAGAGGTGCTCCACCGGGCCGAGCCCCGGTCCGAAACCGGTCGCCGCGATCGGGCGACTCCCGCTGGTCACCGTGCGGCCATCGCCCAGCCGGGTCGTATAGCCGTCCGAGGTCGGGGAGACGGCGACGGCGTGCGAGGCGACCAGGGTGAGCTTCCCGGTCGACAGTGCGGCGACCAGGCGCATCCGGGAGCGGGGAGCGAGCCGGAACGACGGGTCGGAACCCGACCCTGCATCCCACGGCGACTGTTCGTCGACGATGGTCACCCGGGAACCCCGGCGGACGTGGTGGCAGGCGATGTCGATGCCCGACTCGTATCCGCCGATCACCACGACGTCACCCGGGCGTGACTCCCAGGCGGCGGCCCCGCTGCTGTGATCGAGCAGCGGGTGGCCGGCGATCCGCGGAGCCACGGGGTCGCCGAACTCGCCACCGGCCCACACCAGTGACCGCGCCAGGACCGGACCGCGAGAGCACCGCACCTCGAAGCCGCCGTCTCGAGGTGTCACGGAGGTGACCTCGGTCCCCTCGAGCAGGGGAAGGGCGAAGTGCGTGGCGACACCGCGCAGGTATGTCGCGTACTGGCGCCCTGTGGGGTAGTCGACCCCGAGACTGAACGCGGGAGAGGTCTCCGGGTGCACGGAGTTGAGGTCCGTGGCCCCGAAACCGTTCCCGGTGAAGGAGGGGGTGAGGAACGTCTGCTCGGCCGGCCAGTCCAGGAAGGTCTGCCCGATCGCGCCCCGGTCGACGACGCCGAAGACGAGGTCGTCGACCGCGGCGAGTGCGAGTGCGGTGCCGATCCCGGCGGGGCCTGCGCCGATGACGAGGGCATCGAGCATCGGGGGTTCTGAGGTCGCGGCAGTCCCTTTCCTGCGGCACACAGCTGTGCGGCCCGCGGCGGGCGGGCCCGCGACCGGCGATCGGACGACGCCGATCACCCGCCTCCGCGGCTTATTGGCAATCGTTGTCAATAAGCCTACACCCAGGGGTCCTGCGGCCCCGAGTTCTGCGGCCCATAGTCCGTCGAGCGGAGTCCGTCGACCGGGGCCGATGCCGTCGCCGCGTCAGGCGTGGTTGTCGAGGAGGTGTGCGGCGGTGTCGATGCACTGCAGTGCGGCCTCGTTGTCGACGCGGGTGAGCGCGAAGGCCGCGACGATCATGGCGGTGCAGGCGTCTGCGAGCCGGGCGTTGGCCTCCGGCGCGTGCGTGGGGCGGTGGGCGACGACGCCGCGCCCGATGGCCGAGCGCAGCTCCTGCCGATACGCGGCGACGACCTCGCGCACCGCCGAGTCCCGCGCTATCGGCGCGTTCGCCGAATTGATGAGAAGGCACCCGTTCGCGGACGCCGGGGAGCTCTCGTCGAGGAACGCGTGTCGCAGCCTGGCGAGGTACTCGACGATCGCGTCGGGGGCGACAGCGGTCGCGGTGAGCGGCCGGAGTAGTGGACGGACGACCTCGTCGAGGTAGCTGTCGACCGCCGCGTCGAAGAGGCCGCGCTTGCTGCCGAAGGCGTTGTAGATACTCGACCGGTTGAGGCCGGTGGCGCTCTCGAGGGCGGGGATCGCCGCGTCCTCGTAGCCAGACTCCCAGAAGACCTCGCGAGCGCAGCGCACGGCGGCGTCGGTGTCGAATCCCTGCGTACGACCCATGGTCGGCCTCCTTTTTTGAAACGTCCGGTCTAGTATATATTGAAACGATCAGTTCAGAACCTATCCGCGCCCCTCGATCCGACAAGGTCACACCATGCTCATCGTCTCCCTGGTCCTCGCCGCCCTCGCGGCGCTGATCCACGTCGTCATCTTCGCGCTCGAATCACTCATGTGGACGAGCGCACGTGCCCGCCGGATCTTCGGCACGAGCCTCGACGAGGCGCGCGCCACCCAGCAGCTCGCCTTCAACCAGGGGTTCTACACCCTCTGCCTCGCGATCGTCACGGCTGCCGGCATCGCGTTCGTCCTGGCCGGCCCGCTTCCCGTGGGTGCCGCGCTGCTGTTCGCGGGTGCCGGTTCCATGGCCGCGGCGGCCCTCGTCCTGTTCCTCTCCGCGCCCGACAAGCGGGGGGCGGCCCTCAAGCAGGGCGTGCTCCCGCTGCTCTCGGTGCTCGCGCTCGCGATCGCTCTCTAGCGGCCCGCTCCGTCACCCCGTTCCCCACCACCCATCCCGACCACACCCGGAAGTAGAACCATGACCGACGTCACCAGCACCGTCACCAGTACCCATATCCAGCTCGCCGCGCGCCCCTCGGGGTGGCCGACCCACGAGGACTTCCGCACCACCACCGTCAGCTACGGACCACTCGAACCCGGTCAGGTCCGGGTCTCGAACCTCTACGTCTCCGTCGACCCCTACATGCGGGGCCGGATGAACGACGTGCGCAGCTACACCGCCCCTTACGCCGTCGGCGCGACCATCACCGGCGGCGCGGTCGGCCGCGTCACCGCATCCACCGACGACTCCGTCCCCGTCGGGAGCGTCGTGTCGCACCAGCACGGGTGGTCGGACATCGTTCAGGCCGACGCATCGACCTTCACCGTCGTGCCCGAGCTCGACGGAGCACCGCTCTCCCTGTACCTCGGCATCCTCGGCATGACCGGGTTGACCGGTTACGTGGGGCTCACCGCGATCGCCAGCCTGACGCCGGGCGACACGGTATTCATCTCCGGTGCCGCAGGCGCGGTCGGGACCGCGGCGGGGCAGATCGCCCGGCTCCTGGGCGCCGGTCGCGTCATCGGATCGGCGGGATCTCCCGAGAAGGTGCGTCTGCTCACCGAGAAGTACGGCTTCGACGCGGCGCTCGACTACAAGGACGCGCCCGTACGCGACCAACTCGGCGCACTGGTGCCGGAGGGCGTCGACGTGTACTTCGACAACGTCGGAGGCGACCACCTCGAGGCGGCACTCGATGTGATGAACGACGGTGGGCGACTGGCCCTGTGCGGGGCGATTTCGGGGTACAACGACGAGGGTCGGACACCCGGCCCGGACAACCTGGCCAACATCATCGTCCGTGGACTGACACTCACGGGCTTCACGCTCGGCGGTCACCTCCACCTGAGCGCCGAGTTCGCCGAGCGGATGACGACGTGGTTCGCCGCGGGGGAGATCGCCTACGACGAGACCGTCGTCGACGGCATCGAGAACACCGTCGACGCGTTCCTCGGCATGATGCGCGGCGCCAACACCGGGAAGATGGTCGTACGGATCGCGCCCGAGCGGCGGTAACACCCCACACGTGGCACGCCGACGGATCCGCGCTCAGGTCGAGCGGGACGGCATCCGATCCCCGGAGGGGGCATCATGGCAGCATGAAGTCCATCGGCGGTGACCGTCGGAGCGGGGGAGAGGTGCTCGGGTATGACCAGTCACGATCAGGACGGTGACGGCGAGGACGCCCGTGCCCGCCTGATCCGCCACGTCGACGACCTGTGCGCGGGCACGGCCTCCTCGGGACCCGGAGAACTCTCCGATCGGGCGGCCCTGTTGGTGGCCTGTGGCCTCGTCGAACCACGCATCGTCAGCGTGGTGCTCGCGAGACTCCATCGGAATCTCCCCTTCCCCACCGTCGGCGGCTTCCACCAGCTGCGTGTGATCGAGGAACAACGTCACGACCTCAGGCGTCTGCTGGGCACCCCGTTGCCGTCGGTCCTGAGGGTGGCGTTGCGCACCCGACTGGCCGACCTCGACCGGAGGTACGTCTCGCTACGCACCGGGTTCACCCGGGGCGCAGGTGTGTTCGCGTATCGGATCAAAGACATCCGCGCAGACCGCAAGCGCGGGGTCCACCTGGACCCGGAGGACCGGGGTCGACTCTTCGACGCCCTCGCCTCCACGCCGACGAGGGCACCGGTGCCGATGGTGCCCAGGACGATGGTCGAGTTGGGCACGGCCGCGGCCGCCTACGGGCAGCGCGAGATGGGGCGGGTGGTCCTGCCGCACCGCGTCCAGGCAGTGGTGGAGTCGTTGCCCTCGCTCCCACGGATCCGGGCGGACAACCGCCGACTCCCCGAGATGTACACCGCGATGCTCATGGAGGTCGGCGGTCTGTACGACCGACTCATCCGGGCCTACGTCCGCGGCGGGCGGTCGGTGGAGGAGATCCGGTTGCAGTTCGACGCGGAGACCGAGGTGGTGGGGCTCGCCGGAGACCTCTGCCGGCTGCGGGAGACGGCGGCGACGCCGGGTGTCCCGCCCGCGCGTGACGGGTTCACCACCCTGACCGGTATGGGTGCGGCGATCGACGAGGTCTGGGCCGAGGTGGTCGAGCGGGCGGTCGCGTTCCGCGAACTGGTGGAGTCGGTGGAGACCCGCGCCGACGCCGCGGTGTCGGAGGCCGCGCGGCTCGACGACATCGCCCGCGAGCACGGTGTGAGGCCTCCGTCGACCGTGCACGCGCCCAGTCCCGCCGACCTCACGGCCGAGCACCTGGCCGCACGCGCCGGTGACCGGATGCTCTCCACCGAGGCCATGCGCAGGCTGCGCGGACAGATCGACCCTGAGCGCTGACGCGGAGACCAGCGGGGTGCGCCGCCGACACCGTCAGCCCCTGCGTACGGTGGCATCAACTGTTCTGTAGACCGGGAAGGACTCCACGCGTGGGATTCGCCAACCGCTTCTGGAAGCTGATGGGCTCCACCCAGGGCCGGGACACCTCGCGCGCGCAGAGTGCGGTCGAGGCGTCCCACGGGTTCGACGACTGGGCCTCGGGGATGGACGACGCCGAGTTCGCGGACGCCGCCCACGATCTGCAGCTCTTCGGCGAGTCCCCCGAGGACCTCGCACGCTTCCTCGCTCTGGCCAGAGAGGCCGCGACGAGGGCCGTCGGACTGAGGCCGTTCGACGTCCAACTCCAGGGAGCTCTGAGGATGTTCGCGGGGGACGTGGTGGAGATGGCGACCGGAGAGGGCAAGACCCTCTCGGGTGCGGTCGCGGCGGCGGGTTACGCACTCCAGGGGCACACCGTTCACGTCATCTCGGTCAACGACTATCTCGCGGCCAGGGACGCGCGGTGGATGGGGCCGATGTTCGAGCTGCTGGGGCTGACGGTGGGTCACGTCACCGAGTCGTCGTCCCGCGAGGACCGTCGCGGCGCCTACTCCTGCGACATCACCTACGGGTCCGTCTCCGAGATCGGTTTCGACGTGCTGCGGGAGCAGCTGGTCACCGATCCCGCGGACCTCATCGCGCCCACGACCGACGTCGCTCTGGTCGACGAGGCCGACTCGGTCCTCGTCGACGAGGCGTTGGTCCCGCTGGTGCTCGCCGGGTCCACCTCCGGGGAGGCGCCCACGGGGGAGATCCTCTCCGCGGTCCGGAAACTGCGACCGGGCCGCCACTACGAGACCGACTCCGAACGGCGCAACATCTTCCTGACGGACGACGGCGCCGAGGCGATCGAAGGCGAACTGGGGATCGGTGACCTCTACGACGAGGAGCATGTCGCCACGACGCTGGTGCAGGTCAACGTCGCACTCCACGCGTGCTTCCTGCTGAGGCGGGACGTGGACTACATCGTCCGTGACGGGCGGGTCCAGCTGATCAACGCCTCGCGGGGTCGCGTCGCCGAACTGCAACGGTGGCCGGACGGGCTGCAGGCGGCCGTCGAGGCCAAGGAGGGGGTCGCCGTCTCCGAGGCCGGTCAGATCCTCGACAGCATCACGGTCCAGGCGTTCATCGGCCGATACGACCGCGTGTGCGGGATGACGGGAACGGCCCTCGCGGCCGGGGCGCAGCTGCGTGAGTTCTACTCCCTCGGGGTCTCCCAGATCGACCCGAACACCCCCTGCGTCCGGGTCGACGAGGCCGATCGAACGTATATCGACGTCGACAGCAAGACCCGCGCCGTCGTCGAGCACATCGCCGCCGTCCACTCGACCGGCCAGCCGGTGCTCGTGGGTACCCACGACGTCGCGGAGTCGGAGGAACTCGCCGCACGACTGTCCGAGAAGGGCGTGGAGTGCGTGGTGCTCAACGCCAAGAACGACGAGGAGGAGGCGGCCATCATCGCCGAGGCGGGGGACGTGGGCAACGTCACCGTCTCGACCCAGATGGCGGGCCGCGGCACGGACATCAGACTGGGTGGGTCCGACGAATCCCGCCGCGACGAGGTGGTCGAACTCGGCGGTCTGCACGTGGTGGGTACCGGGCGGCACCGGACGGAGAGGCTGGACAACCAGCTGCGGGGGCGCGCCGGGCGTCAGGGGGACCCCGGTAGCTCGGTGTTCTTCGCCGCGATGGACGATCCGGTCGTGACCTCGGCCCTGGAGCCCGAGAAGATCCCCACCTCGCACGACAGGATCAGCGGGCTGCTCAAGGGCAACCGAGGCCGGGACGCGGTCGACCACGCGCAGCGCGTCACCGAGGGGCAGATGCTCGCGATCCACTCCAACACCTGGCGGTACAGCAGACTGCTCGCCGAGCAACGCGCCATCCTCGCCGAGCGCCGGGCGGCCCTCCTGGTCACGGAGAAGGCGTTCGAGGAACTCACCGCGCACGATCCGGCGCGCAGTGCCGAACTCGTGGAGGCGCACGGCCGCGATGCCGTGGTGCAGGGGTGCCGGGACATCATGCTGTGGCATCTCGACCGGGGCTGGGCCCGTCACCTGGAGACGATGAACGACGTCCGCGAGTCCATCCACCTCAGGGCACTGGGTCGGGAGAACCCTCTCGACGAGTTCCACCGGATCGCGATCGACCACTTCAGAGACCTCGCCTCGGACGCCGTCCGGGAGTCGGAGACCACCTTCGCCGAGATCGAGTTCACCGATTCGGGGGTGGATCTCGTCGCCAACGCTATGGCGCGGCCCACCTCGACGTGGACCTATATGGTCCACGACAACCCGATGGCGGCGGGTGGCAACGTCTTCTCCGGGATGATGTCGACCTTCCGATGAGTGCGGCGCGGGAGGGACGGCGTGAGACCGATCTGAGGGAATGGCGGACCGGCGAGGGCAGGGTCCTCGGTGCGCGCATCCCGCAACCGCGCGACGGACACCTCTCCGCCGCGGTGCCACCCGGCCTCGGGTACGAACCGCCGCCGCGTGACCCCCGGGTCAGCGACAGGTTCTGGACGCTTCCCAATGTCATCTCGCTGGCGCGCATCGCCCTGATCCCGGTGCTCGTGGTGAGCATCCTGGTCTGGGACGACCCGCCCCTGGCGCTGTGGCTCCTCGGTGCGTTGGTCGTCTCCGACTGGCTCGACGGCAAGATCGCACGTCTGTGGAACATGCGATCCACCTGGGGCGAGCGTCTCGACCCCCTGGCCGACCGCATCCTGGTGGCCGCCGTGCCCGTGGCCTTCGCCGTCGCCGGGTACATCCCCGTCTGGGTCGTGGTGGTCCTCCTGGTCAGGGACGCGCTGCTGGTGGGGACCGTGCCGGTGTACCGCCGGAGAGGGATCGAACCGGAGGTCACCTACCTGGGCAAGGCCGCCACGTTCGCGCTGTTCTGGTCCCTCCCACTGCTTCTCGCCGGGTTCGCGGGGGTCCCCGGAGGGGAGGCGTTCCTGATCCTCGGTGAGGCGTGTCTGTACTGGGGTGTGGGCCTCTACTCGTGGAGCGGCGCGATCTACCTGTGGCAGGCCTGGAGGATCGCCCGCGCCGTGCCCCCGCGCCGTCCCGGATCTACTGCAGTGGAGCCGTCCGGCGGTGTGTAATGTCGCCAGTTGTACACGCCAAGTGAGCCACGCGAGAAGGGCACGTCAGTGAGTGACCAGAACATCCCCGACCAGCTCCGGTACACCGACGAGCACGAGTGGGTGGAGCGGGTGTCCGACACCCGAGTTCGCATCGGCATCACCGAGTACGCGCAGTCCAAGCTGGGTGACATCGTCTTCGTCCAGCTCCCGGACGTGGGCGGGGAGACGGAGTCGGGTGAACCGTTCGGCGAGGTCGAGTCGCCCAAGAGCGTCTCCGACCTGTACGCGCCGCTGAGCGGGAAGGTCGTCGAGGTCAACACCGCCCTCGAGACGTCGCCCGAGCTGGTCAACTCCGACCCGTACGGTGAGGGGTGGATCGTCGTCCTCGAGATCCCGGACGTCGACGATCTGGAGACGCAGCTCGAGCAGACGCTGGACTCGGACGGATACGCCAAGATCACGGAGGGCTGAGGGGTAGGGACCGCCCCCGGCCCCGCGGCCGGACGGTCCGACATAGAATCGCAGGCACCGCATGGTGAGCCCCACGCCCGGGCTCGGACGAGGAGAGACGAACGTGACCGAGAACAAGAACATGCCCGAGGCGACCGCCGAGACCACCTCGGTGTTCCGCGCGGAGCTTCTCAACGAGTCCGATCAGCAGGCGGCTCAGTCCGAGCCCGCCGTCACCGGTGTCGAGGGACTGCCCGAGGGGCAGGCGCTCCTGGTGGTCAAGCGAGGGCCCAACGCGGGCTCCCGTTTCCTCCTGGACCAGGCCACCACGTCGGCCGGCCGCCATCCGGACAGCGACATCTTCCTCGATGACGTCACGGTGAGTCGTCGCCACGCGGAGTTCCGGAGCGAGGGCGGTACGTTCAACGTCGTCGACGTCGGATCCCTGAACGGGACGTACGTCAACCGCGAACCCGTGGACTCCGCCTCGTTGTCGAACGGCGACGAGGTCCAGATCGGCAAGTTCCGCCTCGTCTTCCTGACGGGTACGCCCGGGCAGTGACAGCCGCCGGACACGGCGCCACCGAGGAGGGACACCTCTCCATCGGCGGCGTCATCGCACTCCTGAGTCCGGAGTTCCCGGACCTCACGGTGTCGAAGGTCCGGTTCCTCGAGAACGAAGGACTGGTCACCCCCGAGCGGACCGCCAGCGGGTACCGCCGGTTCAGCGTCGGGGATCGTGAACGGTTGCGCTATGTCCTCACGGCGCAGCGCGACCGGTATCTGCCCCTCAAGGTGATCCGTGAGGAGTTGGAGGCGCTCGACTCCGCGATCGCGGACGGGTCCACGACCGCCCTGCTCCCGCGGCCCGGCGGGGACGGTGTGCCGGGGTCGACCCCGGACGATTTCCGCAGCGACACCGTTCTGCGCCTCACCCGTGAGGACGTGGTCGAGCAGTCGGGGGTGGACGCGGAGCTCGTCGGTTCCCTCGCGGACGCCGGGCTCATCGTGGCCGGCCCCGGCGGATTCTTCGACCCGGAGGCGGTCCTGGTCGCGCGGACGGCGCACGACCTCGCCGGCCACGGCGTGGACGTCCGTCATCTGCGGGGCTTCCGGACGGCCGCCGACCGGCAGACGGGCCTCATCACCCAGATCGCCGGCCCGGTGGCACGGCAGGGCGACGCGGATGCACGGGATCGCGCCGCCGAGTTGGCCCGGGAGATCGCCGCGCTGTCGGTCGCTCTGCACTCCACGCTCGTCACCGTGGCCGTCCGGCACGCGCTGGAGTCCTGACGCACGCGCCCCGGGACGGATCGGGGCTAGGCTGGACCCGTGGGAGAGGCGGAGGACATGGGAAAGAACATGCGAGAGGTGAACGTCGTCGGCATCCGTTTCGAGGAGCCGGAGTACGCACCAGTACTGATCCTGCACGAGAAGGACGGGGGGCGGTACGTCCCGATCTGGATCGGAGCGTCCGAGGCCGCCGCGATCAGTCTCCAGCAGCAGGGCGTGCAGCCGGGCAGGCCGCTGACCCACGATCTCGTGGCGACGCTCCTCGAGACCTTCGCCCATCCACTCGAGCAGGTGGAGATCGTGGGGGTGTCCGAGGGGACGTTCATCGCGGAGCTCGTCTTCGAGGGCACGCGGGTCTCAGCCCGGCCGTCGGACGCCGTCGCCGTGGCACTGAGGACCTCGTCCCCGGTCCTGGTCAGCCGTGAGGTGCTCGACGAGGTCGGGATCTCGCTGGTGGAGCAGGGCGAGGAGGAGGTGGAGGCGTTCCGTGAGTTCCTCGACCAGGTGAGCCCGGATGACTTCCTCGGTGGTGGAGACGCTCCGCAGGAGCCCGGCGGCCCCACGTCCTGAGCGCTGCGACCAGGTATTTCCGTCTCCACAGGAGCCACTCCAGCACCAGTGCGCAGGTCGCGGCCAGGTCTCAAGTTCAACTTGAGGTTGAGGTTTACCGCGTGTCCTATTGATCGCGGACCCTCGCGGGCCTAGCGTTGCTCCCAGTGAACTACACCGATGGTGTTCACGTGTTCAAGGATCCGGACTCGACAGAGTCCGGCACCGTGTCCCCGCGACAGCGGCGGCACCCCACAGCTTGAGGGAGCAATCGTGGCCGACCACACCCGGGATCCGGAGTCGTCCTCCACCGGTACGCACACGGAGGGTCTCTTCGGAGGCGACGTCGAGGCCACCCAGGCCACGTTCGACGAGGTGCAACCGGGACTGTTCCCCGACGACGGCATCCCGGACGGCACGAGTGGATACCGCGTGCCGATCGCCTGCCAGATCGCCGGCATCACCTACCGGCAACTCGACTACTGGGCCCGGACCGATCTGGTGGTGCCGTCGATCCGCAACGCCGCCGGGTCCGGCAGCCAGCGCCTGTACTCGTTCAAAGACATCCTCGTCCTCAAGATCGTCAAGCAACTGCTGGACACCGGGATCTCGCTGCAGAACATCCGGAAGGCCGTGGACCAGATCCGCTCCCGGGGAGTGAAGGACCTGGCCACCATCACCCTCTTCTCCGACGGTCGCACGGTGTTCGAGTGCACCTCGAAGGAGGAGGTCTTCGACCTCCTCCAGGGCGGACAGGGAGTCTTCGGTATCGGGATCGGTGGTGCGATGCGGGAGCTCGCCGGGTCGATCTCCGAGTTCCCCGCCGAGACCGTCTCCGCCGAGGACGTCATCGAGCCCCTCGAGGACGAGTTGGCGGCCCGTCGCCGCGCCCGCGCCTCGCGGCGTACGGGCTGATCGGAGGAGTCGTCTAGACTCGGCGGTGCGTTCACGCGACTCACGGGAGAGTCCCGCGGTATCCACCGCGGGCGCCGAAGGAGCAACTCCTCTCCGAGAATCTCTCAGGCACCCGGACCGTGTAGTCGTCGAACGCCTCTGGAGAGCGGTGGAACAGACCACCCGCCCACGGGGAAAGCGCGGCCCACAGGTGGGTCCCGTGAATCTCTCAGGCGCCGGCGTCAGCCGGTTGGGGACAGAGCGGAGAGGGTAGCACCGGCCCGCAGGCCGCCCGTCCGGGCGGCCCCGCCCTTCGAGGAGCACCTGTGACGACGACCCCGCACACCGCCCGGACCGGAGGCGAGTTCGTCGCCCGCCATCTGGGACCCGACGCCGACGGCCTGGCCCACATCCTGCGGACCATCGGCGTGGACTCGCTCGACGAGCTCGCCGAGCGCGCGTTCCCGTCGGTCATCCTCGACGAGGTGGGTCCCGACGGCCGGGCAGCGGGCATCGACGCGCTGCCCGAGCCCCTGTCCGAGTCCGACACACTCGCCGCGCTGCGCGTGCTCGCCGACCGGAACGAGGTCGCGGTCTCCATGATCGGGCAGGGGTACTACGACACGCTCACCCCGGCCGTGATCCGCCGCAACGTCGTCGAGAGCCCCGCCTGGTACACGGGGTACACCCCCTACCAGCCGGAGATCAGCCAGGGCCGACTCGAGGCTCTTCTCAACTTCCAGACCATGGTCGCCGACCTCACCGGCATGGACATGGCGGGCGCCTCGATGCTGGACGAGGGGACCGCGGCCGCCGAGGCCATGACGATGCTCCGCAGGGCCAACCGGTCCTCGAAGAGCCCCCGCTTCGCGGTCGACACGGACGTCTTCGGACAGACCGCCGCCATCCTCGCCACCCGCGCCGAGCCGCTGGGTATCGAGATCGTCACCGCGAACCTGATCGACGACGGGTTGCCGGAGGGCGACTTCTTCGGAGCACTCGTGCAGACGCCGGGTGCCTCGGGCCGCGTCGCCGACGTCGCCGGGCTGATCGACCAATGCCACGACCGGGGAGTCCTCGTGGCGGCGGGCGTCGACCTGCTCGCCGCGACCGTCCTCACCCCGGCCGGGGACAAGGGTGCGGACGCCTGCTTCGGCTCGTCCCAGCGCTTCGGTGTCCCGATGGGCTTCGGTGGCCCCCACGCCGGCTTCCTCTCCTGTCGCACCGCCCACGCCCGTAACCTCCCGGGCCGCCTCGTGGGCGTGTCGACGGACGCCGACGGTCGGCCGGCCTACCGGCTGGCGCTGCAGACCCGCGAGCAGCACATCCGCCGCGACAAGGCCACGTCCAACATCTGCACCGCTCAGGTCCTGCTCGCGGTGGTCGCCGCGATGTACGCCTCGTACCACGGAGCGGAGGGCCTGGCGGCGATCGCCCGGCGCGTGCATTCCCATGCCGCGGTCCTGGCCGACGGCCTCGTCGCCGCGGGTGTCCAGGTCGTCCACGCCGACTTCTTCGACACCGTCCTGGCCAGGGTGCCCGGCCGTGCCTCCGAGGTGCTCGCCGCCGCCGCCGAGCGGGGGGTGAACCTGTGGAGGGTCGACGACGACCACGTGTCCGTCTCCTGCGACGAGGCCACCACCGGGGACCACCTCGCGCTCGTCCTCGAGGCGTTCGGCGGTGACGTCGCCGACATCGCGGACGCCGGACAGCTGGAGATCCTCGTCGATCCCGCCTACGGCGACCGGACCTCGCGCTTCCTCCAGCACGAGGCGTTCGTCAGGTACCGGACCGAGACCGCGATGCTGCGGTACCTGCGAGCCCTCGCGGACAAGGACCTGGCGCTGGACCGCACCATGATCCCGCTGGGTTCCTGCACCATGAAGCTCAACGCCACCACGGAGATGGAGCCCATCACGTGGCCCGAGTTCGCGGGCCTCCACCCCTTCGCACCGGTCGAGCAGACCCGAGGGATCCGCCGGCTCGTGGCCGACGTGGAGCAGTGGCTCGTCGACATCACCGGCTACGCCGCGGTGAGTCTGCAGCCCAACGCGGGCAGCCAGGGGGAGTACGCGGGCCTGCTGGCGATCCGGCAGTACCACCGCTCCCGCGGCGACGAGGATCGCAGGGTGTGCCTCATCCCGTCCTCGGCTCACGGGACCAACGCCGCGTCCGCGGTGATGGCGGGGATGAAGGTCGTCGTCGTCGGATGTCGACCCAACGGGGACGTCGACGTCGACGATCTCCGCGAGAAGGTCGGCCGGCACGCGGCCGAGCTGTCGGCGATCATGATCACCTACCCCTCGACCCACGGGGTGTACGAGCACGACATCGAGGAGATCTGCGCGATCGTCCACGACGCCGGGGGACAGGTCTACATCGACGGGGCCAACCTCAACGCGCTCGTGGGTGTCGCCCGTCCGGGGCGGTTCGGTGGCGACGTGAGCCACCTCAACCTGCACAAGACCTTCTGCATCCCGCACGGTGGTGGCGGTCCCGGGGTCGGCCCGGTCGCGGTGGCCGAGCACCTGCGCGAGTTCCTGCCCGGCCACCCCTACGAGGAGGGTCTCGGTTCGGGCGCGGTGGTCTCGGCCGCCGCCTTCGGATCCGCCTCGATCCTCCCCATCACGTGGGCCTACGTCCGCATGATGGGCGCGGACGGGCTGCGTCGTGCCACCCTCACCGCGATCGCGAGTGCCAACTACCTGGCCCGGCGGATCGGCCCGGACTTCCCGGTGCTGTACTCCGGGGACGGCGGGTGGGTGGCGCACGAGTGCATCCTCGACCTCCGGCCGCTCATCGACTCGGTCGGCATCTCGATCGACGACGTGGCCAAGAGGCTGGCGGATTACGGTTTCCACGCGCCCACGATGAGCTTCCCGGTGCCCAACACGCTCATGGTGGAGCCCACCGAGAGTGAGGACCTGGCCGAGCTGGATGCCTTCTGTGACGCGATGGCCGCGATCCGCGCCGAGATCGACCGGGTCGCCTCGGGAGAGTGGACCGTGGAAGACAATCCGCTGCGCGGGGCTCCCCACACCGCCGAGAGCGTCTCCGCCGACGAGTGGGAGCACGCCTACCCGCGCAGCCTGGCGGGCTACCCGCTGGGTTCGGAGTGGCGCCCCAAGGTCTGGCCCGCGGTGCGGCGGATCGACGGCGCGTACGGCGACCGCAATCTGGTGTGTTCCTGCCCTCCGCTGGACGCGTTCGCCGAGGACTGAGGCGCAGGGGGCCGGCGTTGTCGTACCCGCGTGACACCGTGCGGGCATGACGACGACCGGTTCCCGTCCCGTTCCAGATCTCCCCTCTTCGTGCCTGACGTGGTGTCGCGCCCAGCCTCCGGCACTGCTGGTGGCGGACGAATACGTGGAGGTCGACCTCGACCTGTGGAACCTCAGGCTGGCGGAGCGAGGGGTCGACCTCCGGCTGGTCGCCGGTGGGCCCGACGGCGGCCGGGTCGAGTCCGGGTCCGGATACCTCCGCAGGAGTGACCTCTGGGCAGCGGGCCGCAGGGCTCGGGGCAGCCTGGAGGAGTCCGTGGTCGCGCTCTACATGTGTGCGGCCTGGCTCGCCGGGCACCCGCAGCGATCGGGCGTCCGCAGGGGTCTGCCGGACTTCCGTGTACCGGAGCGCGACCGCTCCGCGTGGCGCTCGGTGTCACCTCACGGATATCCCCTGGTCCTGCACGAGGTGGCGGACTGGTTGGACGCCCCGGCGGAGGCCATGAACCTGCTCCGCAACGGCGCGCCGTACGGCAGGGCTGGCAGGGGGGTGCCCGATCTCGGGTTCCCGCTCGCCTCGCTCTATCTGTCGTCCCTGGGAATGGCGTGGTCGGACCAGACCATCGTTCCCGTCGATTCGGCCGGGATCGCCACGCTGGTCCACGCGGGATGGACCGAGATCGACTCGCTCGGTCGCATGACGCCACGCCGGTATCAGCGGTATCTGGACGTGATCTCCGCGTGGGCGGACGAGGCCGCTGTCGACCCGCTCGTGGTCGAGACGTGGGTGGTGCGCGACTGGCATGACCGGCGCTCGATGGTCGCGCAGTCGGGGTCGTCCGCGGAGAGTCCGCGCGGCGGCCGCCCGCGGTGAACCAGCGGAGAAGATAGTGTCCGCTCCATGGAACCGCAGAGCATGACCGTCGACATCCCGGCCGGCACCCTCGACGTACTGGACTGGCGTACCACCGGGCCCGAGCGCGGGACCGTGTTGGCGTTGCACGGCTTCCCGGAATCCCCGTGGGAGTGGGAGGCGGTCGCCGGGGTGCTGACGCAGCAGGGACTCAGGGTCGTCGCTCCGGCCCAGCGGGGGTACTCGGCCGGTGCACGCCCGGACGACGTCGGGGCCTATGCGATCGAGCACCTGAGCGCGGACGCCCTGGCGATCGTCGACCATCTCGGTCTGGAGACGGTGCACGTGCTCGGCCACGACTGGGGGGCATCGGTCGCATGGTGGCTCGCCGCCCACCACCCCGGGCGGGTGTCGAGCCTGACGGTGGTGTCCGTCCCCCACCTGTCGGCCTTCGCGTGGGCTCTGCAGTCCGACCCGGACCAGCAGGCCCGATCAGCCTACTTCGCCCTCTTCCGCCAGGAGGGGAAAGCCGAGGACGTCCTGCTCGAGGACGGAGCCCGACGTCTGCGGGCGATGTTCGACGAGCACGTGTCTGACGAGCTCATCGCCAAGCACCTCGAGGTGGTCGGCACGCGGGCGGGGCTGACGGGAGCGCTCAACTGGTACCGCGCGATGCGGCGGTACGACCTGCCCGACGTGTCGGTCCCCACGACCTATCTGTGGGGGGAGGACGACCCAGCGATCGGGCGCTCCGGTGCCGAGGCCACCGCCTCCCGGATGGCGGGGGAGTACCGCTTCGTCCCGCTGGCGGGCATGGGGCACTGGCTCCCCGAACAAGCCCCCGAGGTGGTGGCCGCGGAGGTCCTGGACAGGATCGGCTGACGCCGGAGACCCGGGTGGGTCGGGCACGGTCCCGGTGTCAGGACTGGCGCAGTTCCCGCTTGAGGAGCTTGCCCGACTGGTTCCGGGGCAGTTCGTCCACGAACACGACCCGCTTCGGCACCTTGAACGGCGCGAGATGGGCGCGGGTGCCGTCGATGATCTCGGATTCGGTGGCGTGGACGTCGTCCCTGAGGACCACGATCGCGGTGACGGCCTCGATCCACTTGTCGTCCGGTGTGCCGATCACGGCCACCTCCGCCACGCGCTCATCCTGGTAGACCGCGTCCTCGACCTCCCGGGACGCCACCAGGACACCACCGGTGTTGATGACGTCCTTGATGCGGTCGACGACCTCGATGAACCCCTCCGGGTCGCGCACCACCAGGTCGCCGGAGTGGAACCACCCGTCGCGGAACGCCTCGGCGGTGGCGTCCGACTTGTTCCAGTAACCCGTGCACAACTGCGGAGACCGGTAGACCACCTCGCCCCGCTCGCCGTCCGCGACCTCTGCGCCCGTCTCGTCGACGACGCGGGCGTCCACGAAGAACACCGGTCGGCCGGCGCTCGCCGGGCGGGCGTCATGCTCCTCCGGGCGCAGGACGGTGGCCAGTGGGCCGATCTCCGACTGTCCGAAGCAGTTGTAGAACCCGAGGTCGGGATACGTGCCGCGCAGGCGCTGGAGCACCGTCACCGGCATGATCGAGGCGCCGTACTGGGCCTTGCGCAGACTCGACAGGTCCCGGGACTCCAGGTCCGGATGTGAGGCCAACGGCACCCACACCGTCGGCGCGAGGAAGAGCGAGCCGATCCTGTCGACCTCGACCCGGCGGAGGATCTCGGTGATGTCCGGGGCGGCCATGAGGTGCACCGTCGCCCCCAGGGAGAGGTAGGGGAGCGCGAACACGTGCATCGCGGCCGAGTGGTAGAGCGGCATGGTCACCAGCGGCTCGTCGTCCGCGGTGAGGTCCAGGGCGAGAATGCAGCTCACGTACTCGTGGACGAGCGCGGAATGGGTCATCATCGCGCCCTTGGGGCGTGAGGTCGTCCCCGAGGTGTAGAGGAGTTGGGCCAGATCGTCGCCGGTGGAGGGGGACTGCACCGGGGTACACGGGGAGTCGTCCGTCGCCGAACCCAGAACGGTGCCGTCCGCGGTCTCCCCCTCACGGGGCAGCAGCGGCAGGGAGCGCAGCCCCGGCATGGTCTCGAGTACGTCCGACAACGTGGCGGCCTGTGCCGGGTCCACCAGGACCAGGGACGCCCCCGAGTCGGTCAACAGGTACTCGAGTTCGCCGCCGGTCAGGGCGTAGTTGACGGGCACGTGCGTGAACCCGGCGCGGGAGGTGGCGAGGAAACCGATGAGATAGGCATCGGAGTTGACCCCGTAGCCGGCAACCCGGGCGCCGTCCTCGAGGCCCTGGCCGGCGAGGGTCGTGGCCACCCGGTCGACCGCGGAGTCCAGCGCCGCGTAGGTCCACCGGCGTTCGGCGAAGGTGAGTGCCACGCGGTCGGGGAACCGGGCCGCCGCCCGGCGCAGGACGGCGTCGACCGTCGCGGAACTCACGGTTGGACCGGGGAATCGAGGGGGTGTGGTCATCGTCTCAGCCTAGAGGTCAGCCGGCGAGATCATGGTTCGGCGGCGACGATCTCCAACACCTCCGGAGGGACCGCCCCGTTGCTGTCCCGCGGGGTCCAGTGCTCGCTCGGGACCCACTGGGATCCGCACCCTCGGCACGCGAACATGGGCTCACCGCGGCCCTCCACCGGGGTTCTCGTCCACTCGCACAGGTCGCGGCACGAGCGGACCCGTAGGGGGACGCCGTCGGGATCGGGCTGTCGCCGGGGCCGGAAGGGCAGTGCACGGAAGCTGGACATCTCTGGGCTTGAGGATAACCGGTCGTCGTGTGGGTAGCCTGATCGCGGATGCGGGTGGACGGAGGAGGGCGACGTGAACGCATGTCCCTGCGGGAGCCGGCGCCCGTTCGATCGCTGCTGCGGACCGCTCGTCGAGGATGGTGTCCCGGCCGAGACCGCGGAGCAACTGATGAGATCGCGGTACACGGCCTTCGTTCTGGGTCGGGAGGACCACCTCTGGCGCACCTGGAGCCCGCGGACGCGGCCGGCTCGGGTGGAGGCAGGTGACGTCGAGTGGACCGGCCTCGCGATCCTCGACGTGGTTGCCGGTGGCCCCGCCGACCGGACCGGGACGGTGGAGTTCGAGGCCCGGTATGTCGGGCCCGAGGGCCCCGGTGTCATGCGCGAGCGATCGGCGTTCGAGCGCAGAGGTGGTCGATGGACGTATCTCGAGGGCACGGGATCGTCCTGAGCCCTAGGTGGCGGTCGGGTCTTCCGGCTGGCGGGTCACGGTGACCGAACCGATCGTCCTCGGGGCGGTCACGTCGATGCGCCCGATACGGTTCCCTCTGGGCATCGTCCAGGCGACCATCCCCCGGATCTCCTCGCCGGGAAAGCTCAGAACCGAGGGCACGAGTGGGTCCTCGACCGTCCCCGCGGGGTTCTCGATCCGCTCGAACGGTCGCCCCGACGGGTCGAAGGCCGAGAAGTCCTCCGGGCCCAGTTCCGGCTGACCGGACGCCTGCACCGCGCGGACGTCCACCACCACGACCGCGTCCGAGTACGTGGTCGAGGGCACGATGCGGAGGTCGGACAGGGTCACGGTGGCGTCCCACGATTCTCCGGCCACGGGGAACGGCCTGTCGAACTGCTGCGACGAGGGCAGGGGTCCGGACTGCTGGGCGGTCGGGACGGGGACGCCCGCGGAGTCGTCATCGCCGAACAGGGAGGCCGGTGAACAACCCGACGTGGAGACGGCCGCGGTCACTATCACTGCAGCGAGGACGGCGCGACGCATGTAGGCGCTCCTGGGGCGAGTTCTCACACCGGGCCCGTCCCGGCACGGTCTCAGATCCTACTGCTCACCGGGACGGTGGTCATCGGAGGCGCGCAGGTCACGCCATCGTCTGCCCGCGACCCGGTGCGCGAGATCCGAGTAGACGTCGTCGAGTTCGGCGGAGATCTCGGCCAACTGGATCTTGAAGTTGACCGGGACGAACACCCGGTCGACGAACTCCGCCTCGGCGGAGATCGTCTGGCCGTCGAACACGTACCTGCACCACAGCGAGTCCCGGTTGAGGATCGCGACCTCGGTCTCCGCGGCCGCGGGATCCTCCACGGAGGACACGAGTGGGCTCCGGAACACGACGAGGGGGAGCGAGCGGTGCGCACGGACGAACAGCAGGACACACCCGGCGGGAACGGTGAACACGTCATGCTCGTCGGGTGTGACCCGACGCTCGTAGACCTCCGACAGAGCCGACTGTAGTGCTCTGGTCGCCTCGTCCGGGGTCGCGATGGGCTGCGACCGGAAGTCGGCGTCCGCCGACACGGGTTCACCCGAACCGGCCCCGGTCGCGTCCTCCGGATCGGACACGTCATGGAGGAATACCGGGTGGGGGATCCCGAAGACGCGCTCCATCGTGCCGGCGACCAGGTGCGCCACCTCGGGTGCACGGTTTACCGGGAACGTGAGGTCCGCCCCCGGAGCACCCTGGTCGGTCGGGCGCCGGAGCGCCCAACCGAGGGCCATGAGTTGGTCGAGCCGGACGGGCCCCAGCGGCTCCGGCGAATCCTCGGACCCGCCGCCGGAGACCTCCGCGTGGACGCTGCCGCCGCCGGTGGCGGTGAAACGCACGTACGGGGTGCGGGTGGACGGCGACCCGAGGACGGGAACGGCCAGGTCGAACGTGGCTCCCGGGACGAGGTCACGCAGTAGTCCGGCCAGGCGGGTCGCGAAGCGGTTCCACCCGGCAGCGATCGACGCGTCCACGTCGAACTCGAAATCCCGCATGAGTGGCAGTCAACCACCGCACAGCCGAGCACGTCGGTACTTCGGGATGTCCGGTGGGAGTGATCAGCTCCCCGCCTCCGGCCGGCCCGCCTGGTAGTCGGACCAGTACTCGTCCGAACCGTCGAAGCGCACGCGCACCCCGCCACGGTGCTCGACGACCTCCGGCTGGACGGGAACGATCCTGCGCTCGGAGTCCAGTGCTGCCGCGACGTCGGGGAACCCGGCGAGGACGCGGAGTTGGGTCCACGTCGGGGGGAGGAGCATGGACCGGCCGGCACGGAAGTCCTCGAGGAGGTCGACGGGGCGGGCCCACATGGTCAGGTCGACCTCGGTCGTGAGGTCATCCGGTTCCTGTCCCTCCGGTAGCGCGGCGAGGAAGAACCTCGTGTCGTACCTCCGCGATTCCACCGAGGGCGTGATCCAGTGGTCGTAGGGGCGGAGTCTGCCCGCCGCGAGTGAGAGATCCTCGTCGGCGAGGAACGCGCTGAAGGTCAGCCGGTGGCTCTCGAGCTCCTCGCGGCTCGAGTGGTACCGGCCGGCGTCCGCGACCGGGGAGCCGTCGAGGTGGTCGGCGAGGAGGACGCCACATTCCTCGAAGGTCTCCCGCGCCGCCGCGCACACCAACCGGCGCGCTCGAGGCACGTCGCAGTCGAACCGCTCGGCCCACCACGCGGGCGCGGGGCCGGACCAGGCGACATCCGGATCGTCGTCCGAGGCGTCCACGCCCCCGCCCGGGAACACCGTCATGCCGCCGGCGAACGCCATCCCGCGGACGCGGCGTGCGACGAACACCTCGGGTCCGCGATCGGAGTCCCGCATCACCATCACGGTGGACGCGTCCTTGATCGGGCGGGCGGTGGGGTCGTTGCCTTCGGTCATGCGGACAAGTCTCACCCGGCGCGGTGGAGGACGGTTCGTCGGGGTGGCCGGACGGCGCCGTCAGTACGTGCTGTCGGAGGACACCCGACGTGCCAGCACTCCGTGCAGGACACGATCGACGTGCTCGCGGAGGTCGGCTCGGTGGTCGCGACCGGGCGACCGGTCGATCCCCGAACGGACGATGCTCATGTACAGGACGTCGAAGACGGTCTGGGCGGGACCGTCGAGGTCCTCCGCCTCCGGTGCCCGCGGGGAGTGCCGGGCGAGCACGAGTCCGATGATGCCCCGGAGTTCCCCGAGGATGCGCTGCGCCTCCGCCCGGTGCGGGCCGGGTTCCCCGAAGACCGTCTCGCGGTGGTAGGCGACGATGTTCTCCGGCTGGTTCTCGAGGGCGGAGAACAGGGGGTCGCACAGTGTGACCAGATCCTCGACGGGGTCCCCGGTATCCGGGACGGTCTCGACCATGGCGCGGAACTCCTCGTTGGCCACCATGCACAGGAGCTCGCCCTTCGACTGGGCGTACCTGAACAGTGTCCCGGTGCCGACCTCCGCCTGATCGGCCACCTCCTGGGTGGTGACCGACGAGTACCCGTTGCGGAAGAACAGGTCGCGGGCGGCGGCCAGTATCCGGCGTTGCTTGTCCGCCTTGTTCAGCTCCCGGCGTCCCGGCTCACGGGCTAGGGTCACGAGAACCACTCGGTGGGCTTGCCCGCCACCAGGAGGAGCGAGAAGACCACGGCCACCACGATGAGGGTCACCACCAGCGCGACGACCGGGGACCGGAGCGCGAAGGCCAGCGTGCGCTCGGCGAGGGTGCGCGACTGTTCGCCTCCGGGCCCGAGCCGCCAGTGTCCCTCGAGCAGCCCGCGGCGCTCGACGGACCTCTCGAACGGCACGGTGGCGTAGGGGATGACCGCGGACGCCAGGCCCATCAGGCCGGTCCCCGCCGACCAGCGCTTGTCCGTCCAGACCGCGATCGTCGCCACGGTGTAGCACAGGAACACGAAACCGTGGATGCTGCCACCGACCGTGGTGGCCCAGTCGAGACCGAACCCGTACTTGCCGACCATGCCCAGGATCAGCAGCGTCCACGTGATCACCTCCGCGAGCGCGAGCCTCTTGTACAGGATGCGGGGGGTCACAGATGTCCTCCAGGGGTCGGATCGGTGTTCGTCGGTCATCGTACGGACACCGGAACCGCGGCCCGGTTCAGCCTCCCCGCTGCGTCACCCCGCGAGGGTCAGCGACGCGAACCGGACCTCGCCCGCCTCGTCGCTGGCGCCGAGGTCCACGACACCCTCGACGGCCCAGCCGTGGTCGTTCTCCGGATCGTCGAGCACCTGCCGGACCCTCCAGGTCCCCGGCTCCACCCCGTCGCCCGATTCGGTGACGGAGAAGAGGGCGGGTCCGCGCGCCGCGGGCCCGGTTCCGATCGCGTCGTACTCGTCCCAGTACGCATCGATCTCGGTGTCCCAGTCGGGATGGAGCGGGACGTCGGCGTCGAGTTGCACCAAGGTGTCGATGTCGTCTCGAGACAGAAGCTCCACGCGGCGGAACATCGCGTTGCGGACCATCACCCGGAACGCCCGCGAGTTGGCGGTGACGGGCCGGGTGGTGCCGCTCGACTGACCGAAGGCGAGCTCGGCCACCTGGTCCGGGGAGACCTCGGGGTCGGTGAGCAGTTCCCACTCGTCCAGCAGGCTCGAGTCGACCTGGCGGACGAGTTCCCCGAGCCATTCGACCAGGTCGTCGAACTCGTCGGTCCGCAGGTCGGCCGGAACGGTCTGCCGCAGCGCACGGTAGGCGTCGGTGAGGTAGCGCAGGACGGAACCCTCCGACCGGCTGAGTCCGTACGCGGAGACCAGATCGGAGAAGGTCATCCCCCGCTCGACCATCTCGCGGACGACCGCCTTCGGGGAGGGCTCGACCCCCGCCACCCACGGGTGCCCGGCCCGGTAGGCGTCGTAGGCGTCCGCGATGAGGTCACCGAGGGGTGTGGGCCACGAGATGTCCTCGACCAGCTCCATCCGTTCCGAGTACTCCACCCCCTCTGCCTTGAGCGCCCCGATCGCCTCGCCGCGGGCGGCCCGCTGCTGTGCGTAGAGGATCGGGCGCGGGTCGTCGAGGACGGACTCGATCACCGAGACCAGATCCAGGACCGGGGTGGGGGAGTCGGGGTCGAGGACCTCCATCGCGGCGATCGCGAACGGGGCGAGGGGCTGGTTGAGCGCGAAGTCCCGTTGGAGGTCCACCGTCAGACGGACGTGCCGTCCGTCGTCGTCCGGCTCCGCCATCCTCTCGACGATGCCGGCGGTCTCGAGCCCGCGGAAGAGTTCGATCGAGCGCAGCACGTGTTGCCGGATCCGGGCCCGGGTCTCGTGCGAGGACAGCAGGAGGTGCCGCATGTGGGCGTAGCAGCTCCCCGGACGCGAGATCACGTTGAGCAGCATCGCGTTGTTGACCTCGAAGCGGCTGGTGAGCTGCTCGGGCTGGGCGCCGACGAGTTTGTCGAACGTCGAGCGGGACCAGTTGACGAACCCCTCCGGCGGCTTCTTCTTGGCCGACTTGCCCTTCTTCTTGGGATTGGCGGCCGACTTGGCCGCGGCCTTGGCGTTCTCGACCTCGTGCTCGGGAGCCAGCACCACCACCAGACCCTCGGTATCGAACCCCGCTCGGCCCGCACGGCCGGCGATCTGGTGGAACTCCCGGGCCTTGAGGACACGCTGCCGACGTCCGTCGAACTTGGTGAGCCCCGTGAACAGAACGGTCCGGATGGGGACGTTGATACCGACGCCGAGGGTGTCGGTCCCACAGATGACGGTGAGCAACCCGTCCTGGGCGAGCCGTTCCACGAGGCGGCGGTACTTCGGGAGCATGCCGGCGTGGTGGACCCCGATTCCGTGCATGAGCAGCTTGCGCAGGTTCCGGCCGAACGCGGTCGTGAACCGGAATCCGCCGATCTCCTCGGCGATGGCGGCCTTGCGCTCCTTGGTGGCCACCGCCACCGAGGTCAGCGCCTGGGCCTGTTCCAGGGCCGAGGCCTGGGTGAAGTGGACGATGTAGACGGGTGCCTTGTCATCCCGGAGCAGGAGTTCGACCGACTCGTGGATGCTGCGCAGTGCGTAGTCGAACGTCAGGGGGACAGGTCGCTCGGTGCCCCCGACCAGCGCGCACTCCCGTCCGGTCCGGGTACGGAGATCCTCGATCAGCCAGTCCACGTCGCCGAGCGTCGCCGACATCAGCAGGAACTGCGTGTCGGGGAGTTCGATGAGCGGGACCTGCCAGGCCCAGCCCCGATCGGGCTCGGAGTAGTAGTGGAACTCGTCCATCACCACCTGGCCGATCTCCGCGGCTGCGCCCTCCCGGAGGGCGATGTTGGCCACGATCTCGGCGGTGGCGCAGATGATCGGTGCGTCGGCGTTGACCGCGGCGTCACCGGTGAGCATCCCCACGTTCTCGGCGCCGAACACCGCGCACAGAGCGAAGAACTTCTCGCTGACGAGCGCCTTGATCGGCGCGGTGTAATAGCTCCGCACCCCGCGGGCCATGGCGGAGAAGTGCGCCCCCAGGGCGACCAGCGACTTGCCCGACCCCGTCGGCGTGGCCAGGACGACATGGCTACCCGCCGCCACCTCGAGGACCGCCTCCTCCTGCGCCGGATAGAGCGTCAGTCCCTGGTCGGCGGCCCACGCCACGAAGGCGTCGAATACCGCCTCCTCCAGGAGGTCGGAGGGGACGTCGTCGAGGTCGGCGAGGAGTTCGGGCAGTTGCACCCGACCGAGCCTAGTCGCCCGGCCGCGACCGTCCGTCCGTGCTAGCGGGCGCGAGGCTCGTCGTCGCCGGTCTGCGCCGCGAGGAACCGCTCGAACTCGGCACCGATCTCGTCGCCGGAGGGCAGCGGTGTGCCGCCGGGGTTGAGCGAGTCGGAGCCGTGGCGGGACTCCATGAACTCGTCGTACTGCTTCTCCATCAGCTCCACGGCGGTCCGGATCTCCGGGCTGTCGGCGATCTGGGCGGTCACCTGTGCGGTGAAGTCCCGGGCGGCGGTCTCGAGCTCGCCGGACGGCAGCTCCAGCTGGGAGATCTGGGCGATGTTGCCGACGAGGTTGAGGACCGCCGCGGGGTAGGCGGTCTGCGACAGGTACTGGGGTACGTGGACGGTGAAGCCCGCGGACGGGATGCCGTGCTCGGCCATCCGGAGCTCCAGCAGCGCGCTCACGTTCCCCGGGACGGAGAACTCCCCGGGCCACGCGGTGAAGCCACGGATGAGGTCGACGTCGCTGGCGTGTGCACTCGACTGGGTCGGGCGGGTGTGCGGTACCCCGAGGGGGATGGCGCCGAGACCGACCGACATCCGGGCCCCGAACGACCCGGCGAGGTCGATCACGGATTCGGTGAACCCGTCCCACCTCAGGTCCGGCTCCAGGCCGGAGAGCAGCAGGAAGAAGGTCCCGCCTGCGTCCTTGACCGCGTGCATCTGGATGGTCGGCTCCGAGTATCCGGCGAAGTGGTCGAAGGAGTACCGCACCTGCGGTCGACGCGAGCGGTAGTCCACCAGCTCATCCGCGTCGAACTCCACGATCAACTGGGAGTCCAGGCTCTCCTTGAGGTGTTCCGTGACGCCCTGGATCGCCTGGCCGGCGTCGGAGAAACCCTCCAACGCATGCACGAGCACCGGACCCTGTCCGGATTCCGATCGCAGATCGGGGACGGGCTCGATCAGTCGGTACAGATCGCTGTGCCTGGCCATGTCGACTCCTCTCGTCGCAACACCCCGAGCCGTCCGGTCCGGTCCGAACTGATCGTCCCACCGGGACGGGGTTTCTCCTCTTTGCCAACGACGGCGGGCCGCAGTTGATTCCCCACCGTGCCGCGGGCTCCACAGCGGGTCGCCCCCCGCGGGTTTCCTCCGGGACACCGCAGGTGGAGTGTCAGAAAGTTGATCCGGTGCACCGGCACCCGCGGGCCACTCTCGGCCGGGGAGCGGCCGCGAGACGACGAGACAGGTGGACGACGATGACCGCGAACGGACGGATCGGTGACGACGGTGTGGACGACCCTCGGACGGTGGTGATCTCCTCTCCGGAGGAGCTCATCGCGTCCATCCCGTCGATGTTGGGGTTCCCGCCGGGGCCCGGATCGGTGGTGGTGATATGCGGGCGGACCGCGGACGGTCACGCCGGGCCGGTCGTCAGGATGGATGTCGGCCTGCTCGGAGGTCCCGGATCGCCACCCGGGGAAGGAGACGGACGGGACGGTGCGGACGGGCGGGGCGGTGCGGACGGGCGGGGCGGTGCGGAGGACTGCCGCTCCGGGGAGGGTGAGCCCTCACCGGTCGTGGCCGACGACGGTCCGGCTCGTGGGCTGGCCCGGTTCTGCTCGAGGGAGGGGGTGACCGACGTCCACCTGGTGGTGGTTCACGAGGACTGTGCGGACGGGCACTCCGCCGGTCTCCGCGCGGAGGACGCCGCCGCGGCGTTCGAGTACTGGTTGGGGCTGGCCGGGACGCAGGTCGTCGGCGCCTACGGGGTGGGCGGGTTCGCACACGGCTCGCCGTGGGTCGATCTGTTCGGGATGGTCCGGGGAACGCAGGTCGACCCGGACTCGACGGAGATCGCCGCGGTCCACGCGTTCGACGGGCGGGTCCGGGCCGGTTCGCGGGCAGAGATCGAGCGGCTGTACCAGGTGCGGGACCACGGGGCGTGTGACGACGATCCGCACGGTCGGGGACCCGCACGGCTGGAGGGGGCCCTCGAGGTGGACCGCGCGGTGAGGGCGCACGAGGACGCGGAACGCCGCCTGGAGGACGGGGAGGAACTCGACGACGACGAGTTGGCCGGGATCGGACGCGTCCTGCTGGACATCGCCGTGCGGGACGAGGTCTACCGGCGCCTGGCCCACCGGGGTCTGTGCGATCGCGACGGCCGCCGCCTGCTCTGGTGGTCGCTCGCGCGCCGCCGGCCGGGCCGCGAACGCTCGGTGGCGTTGCTGTTGTTGGGAGCCGCGGCCTACTTCGCCGGCAGCGGGGTCCACGCGCGGTCCGCTCTCGAGGCGGCGGTGGCAGCGGATCCGGCGAACTCGCTGGCCCGACTGCTCCTCCACGGATTGGAGAACGGACTCGCGCCCGAGCGGCTCCGACGGGTGGCCGCGGCCTGAGCGGGTCCGAC
>NZ_JAALDZ010000120.1:0-6190 GCF_014145125.1 Dietzia sp. CQ4
CGCGAGCGGCATGGGCCGCATCGTCGCCGGCGCCGTCGCCGGTGCCGCTCTCACCGGTGGCGTCGCGATGGCCGCGGCCCCCGCCGCGTCCGCCCAGTCCGCCGACATCGACGTCAACCAGCTCGGCCAGATGGCCCAGGAGTTCGCGCAGGGCATCGGCCTGAACGAGGCGCAGCTGCGGGAGTACGCCATCGATCCCGCGATGTTCGGTTCGCTCGGTTCGCCGTCCGCCGCCGTCGGCGGTGCCCACGCCCCGACCTTCGGCCCCATTACCTCGGGCTTCGGTCCGCGCTGGGGGACCTTCCACAACGGCACCGACTTCGGTGCCCCGATCGGTACGCCGATGTTCGCCGCCAAGTCCGGCACGGTCGTCGCCGCCGGCCCGGCCTCGGGCTACGGACTGTGGATCCGCATCCAGACCGACGACGGGTACCTGCTCGAGTACGGCCACAACGACCAGAACTACGTCTCGGTGGGCCAGCGCGTCCACGCCGGTCAGGTCATCGGCACCGTGGGCAACCGCGGGTACTCGACCGGCCCGCACCTGCACTTCGGCGTGCGCAACCCCGCCGGCCAGTGGATCGACCCCGTGCCGTGGCTGCGTGCCAACGGCGTCGCCGTCTGATCGGATCCCTCGAGCAGACCGCTCGACCCGCCGGAGCCCCGGACACCACAGGTGTCCGGGGCTCCGGTCGTTTCGCGTGCAGACGAATGGCCGGTCCTGCATATGTGGCAGGGTGGACGGGGTCCGGGCCGGGGCTCCGCCTGATCCGGCCCCGAGCCGAACCGACCTCGAGGAGAAACTGGGTATGTCACAGACCGTCAGGGGCGTCATCGCCCGTACCAAGGGTGCGGATGTCGAGCTCGTCGACGTCGTCGTCCCCGATCCGGGACCGAACGACGTCGTCGTCCGCGTCCAGGCGTGCGGCGTCTGCCACACCGATCTGGCCTACCGCGACGGCGGCATCAACGACGAGTACCCCTTCCTGCTCGGTCACGAGGCCGCGGGGATCGTGGAGACCGTCGGTGACCGGGTGACGCACGTGTCCGAGGGCGACTTCGTGGTGCTGAACTGGCGCGCGGTCTGCGGCGAGTGCCGGGCCTGTAAGCGCGGCCAGCAGCAGTACTGCTTCGCCACGCACAACGCGTCCAGGAAGATGACCCTCACCGACGGCACGGAGCTCAGCCCCGCGCTCGGTATCGGTGCGTTCATCGACAAGACCCTCGTCCACGAGGGGCAGTGCACCAAGGTGGACCCGGCGGCCGATCCGGCCGTCGCGGGACTGCTGGGCTGCGGCGTGATGGCCGGCCTCGGGGCCGCGGTCAACACGGGCAACGTCACGCGCGGCCAGTCCGTCGCCGTGATCGGGTGCGGCGGCGTCGGTATCGCCGCGGTCGTGGGTGCCCGCCTGGCGGGGGCCTCGACCATCGTCGCCGTGGACCTCGACGACACCAAGCTCGAGTGGGCGCGCGAGTTCGGGGCCACCGACGTGGTCAACTCCTCCGGCACGGACCCCGTGGCCGCCATCCAGGAACTCACGGGCGGCTTCGGCGCCGACGTGGTGATCGACGCGGTCGGTCGACCCGAGACCTACGAGCAGGCCTTCTACGCCCGTGACCTCGCGGGCACGGTGGTCCTGGTGGGCGTGCCCACGCCCGAGATGCGGCTGGAGATGCCGCTTCTCGACTTCTTCGGCCGCGGGGGTTCGCTCAAGTCCTCCTGGTACGGCGACTGCCTCCCCGAGCGCGACTTCCCGATGCTGGTCGACCTGCATCTGCAGGGGCGGCTGCCGCTGGAGAAGTTCGTCAGCGAACGCATCGGTCTGGACGCGGTCGAGGCCGCGTTCGGCGCCATGAAGTCCGGATCCGTCCTCCGATCGGTGGTGACCCTGTGAGCGAGACGTACACGAGTGCCGGCAATGCCGGTGGACTGCGTATCGAGAAGGTCGTGACGAGCGGCGTCTTCGCCCTCGACGGCGGCGAGTGGGAGGTGGACAACAACATCTGGATCCTCGGTGACGACTCCGAGGTGTACGTCATCGACGCCGCCCACACCGCCCAGCCGATCATCGACGCGGTGGCCGGGCGCACGGTCAAGGGCATCCTGTGCTCGCACGCCCACAACGACCACATCACCGTCGCCCCGGAGCTCGCCCGCGAGCTCGACACCCGGGTCTTCGTCCACCCCGGCGACCAGATGCTGTGGGAGGAAACCCACCCGACGGTCGCCCACGAGGACCTCGAGGACGGGCAGGTCTTCCAGATCGCCGGGACCGGGTTCACGGTCATGAACACCCCCGGCCACTCGCCGGGCTCGTGTGTCTTCCACGTCCCCGAGGCGGGCGTCCTGTTCTCCGGCGACACCCTGTTCTCCGGAGGGCCCGGTGCCACGGGACGGTCGTACTCCGATTTCCCGACCATCATCACCTCGATCCGCGACCGGATCCTCACCCTGCCCGCCGAGACCCTGGTCCACACCGGCCACGGTGACGGCACGAAGGTGGGCGAGGAGTCCCCGCATCTGGAGGAGTGGATCGCCCGGGGCAGCTGACCGGGCACGATGGGGGGATGACGACGACGGACTGCGCCCCGGAGACGGACCGGCGCACCCCCTGGCACACACTGTCCACCGCAGAGGTGGTCTCCCGCCTCGGCGCGGGGTCGAACGGCCTGACCCGCGCCGAGGCGTCGCGTCGTCTCGCCGAGCACGGTCCCAACACCCTGCCGGTGGCGGCCGGGGTGCCGGCCTGGAGACGGGTCCTGCGGCTGCTCCGCGACCCCATGATCATGGTTCTCGCGGTGGCCGCCGTGGTGAGCGCCGTGATCTCGCGCGAGTGGGAGACCCCGGTCGTCATCCTCCTGGTGGTGGTGCTCAACACCGTGCTGAACTACGTGCAGGAGACGCGGGCCGAGGAGAGCCTGGCCGCGTTGCGCGACATGGCGGTGCCGCACAGCCGGGTGGTGCGGGACGGCGCCGAGGTGGAGGTGGACAGCGCGGATCTCGTCCCGGGGGACGTCGTGGTGGTGGAATCCGGCGACAGGGTCCCCGCTGACGGTCGCGTTCTCGAGGCGTCCCGGTTCCAGGTGGCGGAGTCGGCCCTGACCGGCGAGTCGGTCCCCGTGGACAAGACGGCGGGAGCGGTGGCCGCCGCGGACGCGCCGCTCGGTGACCGCACCGGCATGGTGTTCATGAACACCGAGGTCACCCGCGGTCGGGCGCGCGTGGTGGTCACGGGGACCGGTGAGTGCACGGAGATGGGGGCGATCGCCGAGCTGCTCGGCGGGGCGGGCGGTGAGCAGACGCCGCTCCAACGGCGGATCGGGGTCCTGGCCCGGGTCCTCACCGTGATCGCGCTGGTCGTGGTGACGCTGGTGATGGGGATCGGACTGGTGCGCGGGCAGTCCTGGGAGGACATGCTCCTCAGCGCGGTCTCGCTCGCCGTGGCCACCATCCCGGAGGGCCTCACCGCCGTGGTGGCGTTCACCCTCGCGATGGGCGCCTCGCGGCTCGCCCGTGAAGGGGCGATCATCAAGAACCTCGCGGCGGTGGAGACCCTCGGGTCGACCAGCCACATCGCCACGGACAAGACCGGGACCCTCACCCTCAACGAGATGACCGTGACGCGGATCGTCGCGGGCGGTTCCGCCTACACCGTCACCGGGACCGGATACGAGGCGACCGGCACGGTCCTGTCGTCCGATCCGGATGCCGTTCCGGACCTCCGGAGGGCGGCGGTCGCCATGACGCTGTGCAACGACGCGATCGTGACCGACGGCGAACTCGTCGGCGACCCCACCGAGGGCGCTCTCCTCGTGGCCGCCACCAAGTGCGGGCTCGACGTGGAGGGACTGCGTGCCGCACGGCCGCGGGTGGCCCAGGTGCCCTTCGACTCCGACTACAGGTTCATGGCCACCGTCAACCGCTCACCGGGCGGGGAGCTCGCGCTCAGCGCCAAGGGCGCGACCGGTGCGCTGCTGCCCCGGTCGACCCACGTGTGGAACGGCACGGACGCCGTCGAGCTCACCGACGAGCTGCACGAGGCGATCCGTCTCGCGACCGAGGAGCTGGCGGAGCGGGGCCTGCGGACCCTGCTGGTGGCGGGGCGCCCGTTCGAGTCGGCACCAGGCGAGGACGGATCCGGCGAGACCGGAGTAGATGAGAGCGTGCTCCTCGACGAGGTGCGCGGCCTGACCGTGTTCGCCGTGGTCGGCATCGTCGACCCGCCCCGGTCCGAGGCCGCCGAGGCCATCCGGGTGGCACGCGAGGCGGGCATCTCGGTTCACATGATCACCGGCGACCACCTCGTCACGGCCTCGTCGATCGCCCGTGACCTGGGGATCGAGGGGGAGGCGGTGCGAGGGGTCGATCTCGACGGGATCGACGACGACGAGCTGACCGGACGTGCCCCCGGCCTGGGAGTCCTGGCCCGGGTGTCCCCCGAGCACAAGATCCGGATGGTCCGGGCCCTGCAGTCCGGCGGGGACGTGGTGGCCATGACCGGGGACGGCGTCAACGACGCACCCGCGCTGAGTCAGGCCGACATCGGGATCGCGATGGGGATCACCGGCACCGACGTGTCCAAGGGTGCGGCCGACATGGTGCTCACGGACGACAACTTCGCGACCATCGTCTCGGCCGTCGAGCAGGGCCGCGGCATCTACGACAACATCGTGAAGTTCGTGAAGTTCCAGCTCACCACCGCGTGGGCGTTCGTTCTGGTGTTCCTCGCCAGCGGGCTGTTCGGGTTGGCGGCCGTGCCGTTCACCGCCCTGCAGGTCCTGCTGGTCAACATCGTCATGGACGGCCCGCCTGCCATGGCTCTGGGCGTGGAGCCCGTGGAGAAGAACGCGATGCGGCGGCCGCCCCGACCCGCCGACGAGCAGATCCTCACCCCGTCACGACTGGTACGGATCCTGTGGCTGGGCGTGGTCATGGCCACCGGGACACTGCTGGTCCTCGCGTTCGCGGAGACGCTGTTCCCCGAGCGCGCGGGCGTGCCGTTGTTCGCCACCACCCTCGCCTACGCCGCCTTCGTGTTCTTCCAGGTGTTCAACCTGATGAACGTCCGCTCCACGGACGGCTCGGTGTTCTCCCGGGACATGGCGCACAACGCCCCGATCTGGGTGGCACTGGCGGCGGTCCCGCTGCTGTTGGTGGCCGTGGTCCAGGTGCCCTTCCTCCAGGGGATCTTCGACACCACCCCGTTGCACGCGGACGAGTGGTTGTTGGCGGTCGCGGTGGGCTCGTCGATCCTCTGGCTCGAGGAGCTCCGGAAGATCGGGGCGAGGTGGCGTGCTCGGCGGCAGGAGGGATCGGGCACGATGGTGGTGGTCTGACGCGCCCCTGTCGAGGGCGCCGCCACCGGCGATTCCGGCGGGCGCGACGTGGTCAGGCAGAGGAGGAGTCACGATCATGGGCAGGGTCACCGCCAGCAACACCATCGTCATCGAGGCGCCCGTCGCGACCGTGACGGCCGCGATCGCGGACTACGCCCAGGTCCGTCCCCGGATCCAGCCCGAGCAGTTCACCGCGTACAGGTTGATCGAGGGCGGCCAGGGGCACGGCACCGTGGCGGCGTGGAACCTCCAGGCCACCAAGAAGCGCAGCCGGGACGTCAAGGCCACGGTGACCGTGGACGAGGCCGCGGCGCACTGGTCGCTGGTGGAGAAGGACGCCAATTCGTCCATGGCCACCACCTACACGGTCCGCGAGGCCACCGGCGGTGCGCTGGTGGAGATGACCACGTCATGGGACGGAGCCGGGGGAGTGGGCGGGTTCTTCGAGCGGACCTTCGCCCCGGCCGGGCTCAAGCGGATCCAGCACCAGTTGCTCTCGAACCTCAAGGCCGACGTCGAGGGGTAGGCCCCGAGCGTGGAGCCGAGGGGTAGGCCCCGAGCGTGGAGCCGAGGGGTAGGCGCCGGGCGTGGAGCCGAGGGGTAGGTCCCGAACCAGGCGCCGGGGGGTAGGCCCCGGGCTTGGAGCCGCGGGGTAGGCCCCGGTGCTCAGCGGTCCGGGTTGTCCGGAGCCTCCCTCGTCGTCGTCGTGACCGATTCTTCGGGCTCGGCGGTGGCGGTCGCGGTGACGTCCACACGCTCGGGTGTGGCCCCACCGGTGGCCACCTCGGCCGACGCGAGGTCGGTTCCCGACGGGGCCGCCGCCGCGGCGGCCTCGCGGGCGGCCTCGGCCTGG
>NZ_JAALDZ010000121.1:0-1796 GCF_014145125.1 Dietzia sp. CQ4
ACCGGCGCCGTCGGCGCCCACCCGCACCAGTCGCGCCACGCCGGGTCCCCCGCCGGTGTCCTCACGGTCGGTCACCGCCACGTCCGCCGAGGCGCTGTCCGGCGACACGGGGTCCAGTGCCAGCGCGGCGAGCACGGCGCGGACATCGGCGTCGAGGTCCGGGTCGGTCACGTCGACCGCGACGGTCCTGCCCGCGGGAGGGTCGGGGACTGTGTCGTGCGCTGCGCGAGGGCTCTGGGTCACGGGCACAGCGTGGCGCACCCACCGGTCGGCGGACCCGGCCCGATGCAGTGTCCCGGGGGCGGCTGTGGAGAGGCCGGGGGCTGTGGACAACACGCCGGGACCCGGGGTCCCCGACCCGGACACCCCGGGCCGCGGACCCCGCCCGAAATGAGAGAAACCGCGGCAGGGGGACGCCGCGGTTTCTCGAAGTCCCGATTCGTGGGGGAACGAATCGAGCACCTATAGGGGGATGCTCTTACGAGCGTGATCAGTATCACTTATCCGCGCGGTGAGCACAAGAACCGTATCGTGGAGCCGTGTCCGCCCCACGCCGCCAGGGCCCTCGGTCATCGCACCGACCTCGCCGGGTCGCCGCGTTCTTCGACCTCGACAAGACGATCATCGCCACCTCGTCGGTGTTCGCGTTCAACAAATCCTTCCTCGACGAGGGTCTGTTGTCCCGCCGATCGGTGATCGATCTGGCCTACACGCAGCTCGCGTTCAGCCTCTCCGACGCCGACGACGACCAGATGCAGAAGGTGCGCCAGGCCATGGCCACGGCCACCAAGGGGTGGGAGCCCGAGAAGGTCGAGCGCATCGTCACCGAAGGGCTCACGGAGACCGTCTCGCCGACCGTGTACGCCGAGGCGCAGGAACTGCTCGCCGAGCACCGGGCGCTCGGGCACGACCTGGTGATCGTGTCCGCCTCCGGTGAGGAACTGGTGGCGCCGATCGCCCGGATGCTCGGCGTGGACCACTACGCCGGCACCCGCATGAACCGGGACGCCGACGGGCGGTACGGCGGGTCCATCGAGTTCTACTGCCAGGGACCGGGCAAAGCCGAGGCGATCCGGGCGTTCGCCCGGCGCTACGGCTACGACCTGGAGGCCTCGTACGCCTACTCCGACTCCTCCACCGACCTCCCGATGCTCGAGGAGGTCGGGCATCCGACGGTGATCAACCCGGACCGGGCACTGCGCCGCGAGGCCCTGGAGCGCGGGTGGCCCATCCTCACCTTCTCCAACCCCACCCCGTTGCTCCCGACGCTGGAACGCGCGACCGGGCCGATCATCGGCGTCGGGGCGATCGCGCTCGCGGTGGGGGCGGCGGCCTTCTCCTTCGCCCGCTCCGCGCGGCGAGACCACTGAACCCGGTCACCCGACTCGTCCGCCGGGACCGGTCACCCGACCCGCCCTCGTTCGGCCCCAACTCCTCATCGTGCGCCGCCGACACGGCGGGACGCGATGGCGGGAACCACCCGCAAGTCCCCGGGTTCCTTGTGGGATCCCCCCATCGCCGGGGCGCCTGTCCGCGCGGCATGCTCAGGGCACGGTGACGACGACGCCAGGACGGTGACGGAAGAGAAGTCACGGTTCCCCGTCCGAGCCACCGTCATCGATACTCCGGAACCCACGCGACGGATAACGCCCGAGAGGCACACCAGCCGTGGGTCCGCGCCAGCCGTCACCGACGGTTGTCCCGGACCGGCCACACGGCGGACCACAGGACGCCTGGTACCCGGATCTCTCGATGGAACCGCAGTGAGTTGGCGGGTCGGCACGCGTGCCGACCCG
>NZ_JAALDZ010000122.1:0-16032 GCF_014145125.1 Dietzia sp. CQ4
GTGGAGCAGCGTCCGCAGCCACTCGGCGTAACCGTCGAAACCGGCCGCGCCGCCGAACACCTTGAGGTTGCCGATCATGTGCACCACGACGAAAAAGGTGAAGACCAGGCCCGTCACGGCCATGACCGTCTTGGCGGCCCAGGTGGGAAACGCAGGGGCGCGCCGGAGGTGTGGCCTCCGGGCCCTGACCGGGACGTGCGGGGCAGCGACCTCGGTCACGCGCGGACACCTCCTTACGGGAACGCGCGTCAGTCTAGGTCCGCCCACGCCGCCCGGGGCCGGGATGAGGACGGGGGTCGTCGTCCATACTGGGCACCGTGAACACCACCTGGATCATCATCGCCGTCGTCTCCGTCCTGTTGCTCGCCGTCCTCGCGCTGGTCGTGGGTCTGCAGCTCCGCAGGAAGCGACAGATCTCGCTGAGCAAGCCGGAGGAACGCAGGGAACTCACCCGTGAGGAGCGCTCCGGCAACTACCAGGCGGGGACGGGTTTCTCGTTCACCGAGGCGGGCGGGACCGCCACCGCGGCACCCCCGAGGGAACCCCTGCCGCGCGAGACGTCCCGGCCGGTCGAGACACCCCGCCCCGTCGAGACACCCCCGCAGGTCGACACGCCCCGCCCCGTCGAGACACCCCGCCCCGTCGACACACCCCGCCCGGCCGACACGGTCGAGACCCCCCGGTCGGTCGAGACGCCGGTCGTGCCCGAGCCGGACACCGAACCCGGTCCGAGCGACGACACGGTCGTCGTGGAACCCGCGCCCGTCGAACCGGTGGTGGTACCGCCGGAGGTCCCGGACGAGGAGGTCCCGGTCCCCACGACCGAGCTGATCACCGGGGCCCCCTCCCCGGTCGCCCCCGTCGAGCGGATCGACCCGTCCGAGGGGCGCCTGGACCGCCTCCGCGGTCGGCTGGCGCGCTCCCAGGGCGCCGTGGGTCAGGGGCTGCTCGGGCTCCTGGGCGCAGGTGATCTCGACGAGGACGCGTGGGAGGAGATCGAGGACACGCTGATCATGGCGGACCTGGGCACCACGGTCACCCAGCGCGTCGTCGACCGCCTGCGTGAGGACATCGCGACCAGGCAGATCCGCACTGAGGCCGAGGTCCGGAGCCTGTTGCGGCAGGCCCTCGTGGACAACCTCCACCCCGAGTACGACCGCTCGCTTCGTGCGCTGCCGAACAACGGCACCCCCGCCGTGATCCTCGTCGTCGGGGTCAACGGCACCGGCAAGACCACCACCACCGGCAAACTCGCCCGCGTCCTGGTGGCGGACGGACGCCACATCCTGCTCGGTGCCGCCGACACCTTCCGCGCAGCGGCCGCCGACCAGCTCCAGACCTGGGCCGAACGGGTCGGAGCGGAGGTCGTGCGGGGCAAGGAGGGCGCAGACCCCGCGTCGGTGGCGTTCGACGCGGTCGCCCGGGGTGTCGAGACCGGGGTGGACGCGGTCCTGGTGGACACCGCCGGCCGCCTCCACACCAAGACCGGGCTCATGGACGAGCTCGGAAAGGTCAAGCGGGTCGTGGAGAAGAAGACCCCGGTCGACGAGGTGCTGCTGGTCATCGACGCGACGACGGGGCAGAACGGTCTCATGCAGGCGCGGGTGTTCAAGGAGGTCGTCGACATCACCGGCGTGGTGCTCACCAAGCTCGACGGCACCGCCAAGGGCGGCATCGTCTTCCAGGTCCAACACGAACTCGGGGTGCCGGTCAAGCTCGTCGGACTGGGCGAGGGAGCCGACGATCTGGCGCCGTTCACGGCGGATGCCTTCGTCGACGCCCTGCTCGGAACCTAGGACGCGCGGGTACACAGGACACACGATCGGAACCACAGGGCCGGCCACGTTACAGACCGGAAACACGACCGCGCATCGGCTGAAACAGCGGAAAGGAATTCTTCTGAACCGAGAGTGAGTGACAAACGCTCACCATGGAGACGAGGAGGACCTCACCGTGAGAGGTGACAGTGTCTTGTTGCTCGCCCAGGAGGCGACGACGGAGATCGATGCGGGAGACACGGCCTGGATGCTCATGGCGGCATCCCTGGTCCTGCTCATGACGCCCGCACTGGCGATGTTCTACGGCGGGATGTCCCGCCAGAAGTCAGTGCTCAACATGATGATGATGTCGTTCAGCGCGATGGGGGTCGTCGGGATCGTCTACGTGCTGTGGGGCTGGTCGATGTCCTACGGCGAGCAGGACGTGCTCGGTCTGTTCGCGAACCCCTTCGAGATGTTCGGTCTCGCCGGGGTGATCGGCGACGCCGACAACTGGGTGACGTCCGCATCGGGCGCCTACCCGCAGGTCGTCGACGTGGGCTTCCAGGTCACCTTCGCGATCATCACCGTCGCCCTCATCTCGGGAGCCATCGCCGAGCGCGTGAAGTTCGGTACCTGGCTGACCTTCGCCGCCGTGTGGGTCACGCTGGCCTACTTCCCCATGGCCCACATGGTCTGGGGCGGCGGGCTCCTCTCGCATTCGGAGAACAGCCTCGCCTCGATGATCTTCGGCACCGTCGACGACGGTGAGGGCGGTCTCACCGCGGCAGTGGCCCCGGTCGACTTCGCCGGTGGCACGGTCGTCCACATCAACGCCGGTATGGCGGCGCTGGTCCTCGTCCTGCTGATCGGCAAGCGTTACGACTTCGGCCGCACCGCGTTCCGGCCCCACAGCCTCCCGCTCGTCATGCTCGGCGCCGGTCTGCTGTGGTTCGGCTGGTTCGGCTTCAACGCCGGTTCGGCGTTCGGCGCCAACGGTGCCGCCGGCCTGGCCTGGATCAACACCACCGTCGCCACGGCCGCCGCGATGCTCGGCTGGCTCCTCACCGAGCGGATCAGGGACGGTCATCCGACCAGCCTCGGTGCGGCCTCGGGCGTCGTCGCCGGTCTGGTCGCCATCACCCCGGCCGCGGGGTCGGTCCACCCCCTCGGTGCGATCGCCCTCGGTGCCGTGTCCGGCGCCCTGTGTGCCCTCGCCGTGGGACTCAAGCACCGCTTCGGCTACGACGACTCGCTCGACGTCGTGGGCGTCCACCTCGTGGCGGGGCTCTGGGGCACCATCGCCATCGGCCTCCTGGCCACCGGCACCTTCGACACCGATGCCGGCGTGTTCTACTCGGCGGACGGGTGGAAGCTGCTCGTGGTCCAGATCGTGATCGCCGTGGCGGCGCTCGTCTTCACCGCCATCATGACCGCGATCGCCTACGTGATCTGCCGCCCGCTGGGATGGCGCATCAACGAGACGGACGAGCAGTCCGGTATCGACGGCGCCGAGCACGCGGAGTCCGCGTACGAGGCCTCCACCAACGCGCTCATCCGTTGAGCCGACATCTGCGAAAGGAACCCCTGACATGAAGCTCGTCACCGCGATCGTCAAGCCGTTCACGCTCGACGACGTCAAGGCAGCACTCGAACAGGCGGGAATCCACGGTCTCACCATCAGTGAGGTCCAGGGTTACGGCCGCCAGAAGGGTCACACCGAGGTCTATCGCGGTGCTGAGTACGCCGTGGACTTCGTCCCCAAGATCAGGGTCGAGGTGGTCGTCGACGACGAGACCGCCGACACGGTCGTCCAGCTGGTCGTGGATGCCGCGCGAACCGGGAAGATCGGCGACGGCAAGGTCTGGGTGACCCACGTCGAGAGCATCGTCCGGGTCCGCACGGGCGAGGCGGGCGACGCCGCGATCTGATCGACGACACCACGAGGCGCGGTCGACCCCGGACCCGGGGTCGACCGCGTTTCTCAGTCATTCCCCCTGCCTCACCGTCGATCTCGGTGGGGGTGCACAGGCGTTCACAGAAGCGAAACACCGTGGCCGCCACGAGGTGACACGGGGCCGACAGTCTGGAGACACACTCATGAGGGAAAGAAGGACGACGTGAGCCTGACGGGGGACGGTGAGCGGGCCATGGCGCTGCGGGACGGACGCGAGCAGATCCTCTCGGCCGCGACGGCCGACCTCCCCGCGGCGCACCTGCGGGACGCACTGTGCGAGTTGTACGAGATGGAACTCGGACGACTCGCGGAGGAGGCCGGGATCGGACCGGGGTCCGGGTTCGCCCTCGTGGCCTTCGGCGGGCTCGGCCGGCGCGAGGTGCTCCCGTACTCCGACCTCGACCTGGTGCTGGTGCACGAGCGACGACCCGACCGCGACGTCGGTGAACTCGCCGACGCCATGTGGTACCCCCTGTGGGACTCGGGCGTGGGCCTGGATCACAGTGTCCGGACCGTGGACCAGTGTCTCGCGGTGGCGGCTGCGGACGTCTCGGTGGGATTGAGTCTGCTGGACGCCCGGGTGATCGCCGGGGACGCGGACCTGGGCGCGCTCGTGGTCGACGGCGCCCGGCGCCAGTGGCGTGACCAGATCGCCTCCCGGTTCGACGATCTCGTGGCCGCCGCCGTGGCCCGGCGTCAGCGGTCCGGCGTGATCGCGCACCGGAGTGAACCCGATCTCAAGAACGGCGTGGGCGGCCTGCGGGATTCACAGTTGGTCACCGCGCTCGCGGTCGCACACCTCAGTGACGGGCGCCCGGTCGTCCCCGGAGGGCTGACGGCCGCGCACCGGCTCGTGCTCGACGCGCGGACGGAGCTCCACCGGGTGAGCGGGCGGCCCCGGGAGGTACTGCACGCCGAGTACGGGGACGAGGTGGGGCTGGCGCTCGGGCTGGGCGATCGCTTCGACCTCGCCCGTGCGCTCAGTGACGCCTCCCGGACCATCGCGTTCACCGCGGATCAGGCCATCCGTGGCTCGTGCGCGTCGCTGTCCTCCCGCGGTCTGACCGGGCTGCTGCGCAGATCGCCGGTCCGCAGACCACTCGACGACGGCGTGGTGGAGCACGCCGGTGAGGTGGCACTCGCGAGGAACGCCCGTGTCACCGAGGACCCGTGGCTCCCACTACGGGTGGCGGCGGCGGCGGCCCGGTTCGGGCTCCCCGTGGCCGGTTCGACGCTCGGGGTACTGGTGGAGCGTTCGCCGGTCCCCGAGGGGCGGTGGCCCGCCGAGGCGCTCTCCGACCTCCTCGTCCTGCTGGGCTCCGGAGAGGGCCAGGTGCCGGTCGTCGAGGCGTTGGATCGGAGCGGGCTGTGGGAGCGGATGATCCCCGAGTGGTCGGAGGTGAGGGATCTGCCCGCCAGGGACCGGGCTCACGTCTACACCGTCGATCGTCACCTGGTCCAGACCGCGGTGGAGGCCTCCCGGCTGACCACCTCGGTCGCGCGCGCAGATCTGCTCCTGCTGTCTGCGCTGCTGCACGACCTCGGCAAGAGTCGCGAGGGCGACCACAGCGAGACGGGCGCCGAGATGGTCGGCCCCATCGTGCGACGGATGGGGCTCGATCCCGACGACGTCGACACCCTGGTCCGGATCGTCCGGCACCACCTGCTGCTGGCCGTGACCGCGACCAGGCGTGACCCCTCGGACCCGGCGACGGCCGACTCCGTGCTGGCCACGCTCGACCGGGACGCGACCGCCTTCGACGTGCTCGCCACGCTCACCGAGGCCGACTCGCTGGCCACAGGGCCGACGGTCTGGACCCCGGGCAGGGCCAGGGCGCACGCGATGCTGGTCGATGCGTGCCGGGACCGGATGGGGTCGCAACCCGGCGCGGTGGAGGCGCCGACCGTCGACGCCACCCGGCCGCACGGCCCCCCCGACGTCGTGGTGGACCTGCGCCCCGCCGGGACGGGGACCAATCACGAGATCACCCTCGTGGTCCCGGGCTCGGGCAAGTCCCTCGCGGTGACGGCCGAGGTCCTCGCCGCGCACCGGCTGGAGATCGTCGACGCGGAGATCGACCTGCGCCCACCCGGTGGGGTCCGCGCGAGGATGACGGTGTCCACCCGTTTCGGCGACCCCGTCGACCCGAAGGTCCTCCGCCAGGACCTGCGCCGGGCGGTCGACTCCGGGGTGTCGGCGTCGCTGAGGGCCGCGCTCGCACGCAACGCCTCCCGCCTGATCGGACCGCCCCAGGCCAGGTCCTCGGTCCTGGTCAATCGACGGACGGATGCCGACGGCATCCTGCTCGAGGTGCGGGCCGAGGACAGACCGGGGTTGTTCGCCAAGGTCATCGCGTCGATCCTGGGCAAGGGGGCGAGGATCGACTGGGTCGTGGTGCGGACCCGCGGCGCCGCGGTCGAGGACGTCTTCGCCCTGTCCGGCCCCGGAGCGGTGCTCAGCACGGCCACGGAGGTGGAGTCGCTGCTTCCCCGGCGCGATCCCGCCACGCCCGGCGTCGGGCGTGCCGATACCCTGTGAGCAGTCGTCGTCGACGACGCCGGGGCCACCACGCCCCCGGCCCGCGACCCAGGGAGCTGTAGCCGTGTTCGATTCCTTGTCCGATCGCCTGGCAGGTGCGCTCAAGGACCTGCGCGGGAAGGGGCGGCTCAGCGACGCCGACATCGACGCGACGGCGCGCGAGATCCGCCTGGCGCTGCTCGAGGCGGACGTCGCCCTTCCCGTCGTGCGCACGTTCATCTCGCGCGTCAAGGAACGGGCCAAGGGATCCGAGGTGTCCGAGGCACTCAACCCGGCGCAGCAGGTCGTCAAGATCGTCGACGCCGAACTCACCGCGATCCTGGGTGGCCAGGCGCGGCGCATCGAGTTCGCCAAGCAACCCCCGACGGTGATCATGCTCGCCGGTCTGCAGGGTGCGGGTAAGACCACTCTGGCGGGAAAGCTCGCGTACTGGCTCAAGGGCCAGGGTCACACCCCGCTCCTCGTCGCGTGCGACCTGCAGCGGCCGGGTGCGGTCGACCAGCTCCGGATCGTCGGCGAGCGCGCCGGCGTGCAGGTCTTCGCACCCCATCCCGGCACGTCCGTCGGGGGAGACGGCGAGGTCGTCGGCGTGCAGGAGCCGGTGTCCGTGGCCCAGCGGGGCCTCGCGCACGCCCGTGCCAAGATGCACGACGTCGTGATCGTCGACACCGCCGGCCGGTTGGGTATCGACGAGGAGCTCATGGCCCAGGCCAGGGGCATCCGTGACGCGGTCCAGCCGGACGAGACCTTCTTCGTCCTCGACGCGATGATCGGCCAGGACGCCGTGATGACCGCGGAGGCCTTCCGCGAGGGGGTCGGTTTCACCGGCGTCGTCCTGACCAAGCTCGACGGCGACGCCCGTGGCGGCGCCGCGCTGAGCGTCCGTGAGCTCACCGGCACCCCGATCATGTTCGCCTCCGACGGCGAGAAGCTCGAGGACTTCGACGTCTTCCACCCCGACCGCATGTCGAGCCGCATCCTCGGCATGGGCGACGTGCTCTCGCTCATCGAGCAGGCCGAGACCGTCTTCGACGCCAAGGACGCGGAGAAGACCGCGGCCAAGATCGGCTCGGGGGAGCTCACGCTCGAGGACTTCCTCGACCAGATGCTGATGATCCGCAAGATGGGCCCCATCGGAAACCTGCTGGGAATGCTGCCCGGGGGCAAGGAGATGAAGGCGGCCGTCGGCGACATCGACGAGAAGTACCTGGACCGTATCCAGGCGATCATCCGGGGGATGACGCCGGAGGAGCGTGCCGATCCGAAGATCATCAACGGATCCCGCCGCCAGCGCATCGCCAAGGGTTCCGGTGTCACGGTCACCGACGTCAACCAGCTGGTGGACCGGTTCTTCGAGGCCCGCAAGATGATGAGCCGCATGGCGGGTCAGATGGGCATGCCCGGAGCCGGCCGGAAGAACCAGCGCAAGGGCAAGAAGGGCAAGGGCAAGGGCCGCGGGCCGACCCAGCCCAAGAACAGGGGAATGATGCCCGGTGGGATGCCGGGGATGCCTCCGGGGATGCCGGGGATGCCCCCCGGGGGGATGCCGGATCTGTCCCAGATGCCGCCCGGACTCGACAAGCTCCCCCCGGGACTCGAGGGCATCGATCTGAACGACCTGAAGTTCCCCAAGCGCTGACCCGGTCGGCCGCGCGGGCACCGATTGGTACCAGCGGTGGCGGGGCGTTTAGACTGGTGCGCTGGACGCCGTCACCGGTGGGTCCCGTCGTGCTGGTCGCGAACGGGTGCCCGCGCCGAACGGCGGTCACCCGGAAGGCGAAACCGGGCCCCGCAACAGGTGCGGGAGTCGCTGAATCGCCACGTGACCCGCAAGAGAAAGCGAGACGCCACATGGCCGTCAAGATCAAGCTCACCCGCCTCGGCAAGATCCGTAACCCGCAGTACCGGGTGGTCGTGGCCGACGCCCGCACCCGCCGCGACGGACGCGCCATCGAGACGATCGGGCTCTACCGCCCCAAGGAGGAGCCGAGCTTCATCCAGATCGACTCCGAGCGTGCGCAGTACTGGCTCGGCGTGGGCGCCCTGCCCACCGAGGCCGTCGAGGCGCTCCTCAAGATCACCGGCGACTGGCAGAAGTTCAAGGGCCTCGAGGGCACCGAGGGCACCCTCCGGGTCGCCGAGCCCAAGCCCAGCAAGCTGGAGCTGTTCAACAAGGCGCTCGAGGAGGCCCAGGGCGAGCCGTCCGCCGAGGCCATCACCACCAAGCACAAGGCCGAGAAGGCCAAGAAGGCCGAAGAGGCGAAGAAGGCCGCCGCCGAGACCGAGACCGAGTCCGCCGAGGCCGGGTCGCCCGACGCCGAGAACGCCGAGGCCTGAGTCCGATGAGTGACATGGTCGTCGACGCCGTCGACCATCTCGTCCGCGGCATCGTGTCGGATCCCGACGCGGTGTCCGTCAGGTCGAGTGGCGGTCGGCGCGGCACGGTGATCCGCGTGACCGTGTCGCCCGAGGACCTCGGACGCGTCATCGGCCGCGGCGGCCGTACCGCGTCCGCGATCCGGACGATCGTGTCCGCCGTCGGCGGGCCGGACGTGCGGGTCGACGTGGTCGACACCGACCGCTAGTCCCACTCGGAACCCACCCGCACCGGAAGGACATCATGGAACTCGTCGTGGGCCGCGTCGTCAAATCCCACGGGGTCCGCGGTGAGCTGGTGGTGGATGTGCGGACCGACTCGCCCCGTGACCGTTTCGCGGTGGGCGAGCGCCTGCTGGGCCGCACCGGCAAGGGGAACAACGTCACGGACCGAGAGGTCACCGTAGAAGCCGCCCGGGATCATTCCGGGCGGCTTCTCGTGCGCCTGGAGGGCGTCTCGGACCGGGACTCAGCCGACGAGTTGCGCGGGATGCTCCTGCTCGTGGACTCCGAGGCGTTGCCGGAGACCGGAGATCCGGACGAGTTCCATGACCACCAACTGGTGGGGCTGCGGGCCCTCGACACCGGTGGGGCAGAACTCGGTGAGGTCACCGAGGTCGTCCACACGCCGGGTGGGGAACTGCTCGCGGTGCGCCTCGCGAACGGTGCGGACGCGCTCGTGCCGTTCGTCACCCGGATCGTGCCCGAGGTGGACCTGGGTTCCGGTACGTGCGTGATCGACCCACCGGAGGGACTACTCGATCTGGGGACCTCGTGACGGGGACCGACGACACGGTTCCCGCTCCGCGACTCCGGCTCGACGTCGTCACCGCGTTCCCGGACTATCTCGCCCCGCTCCGTCTGGCGCTGCCCGGGCGGGCCATCGATCGCGGAATCCTGGATCTCGAGGTCCACGACCTCCGTGCGTGGGCCCACGACGTGCACCGGTCCGTCGACGACACCCCGTTCGGTGGGGGCCCCGGCATGGTCATGAGGCCGACGGTCTGGGGTGAGGCTCTCGACGAGCTGGTACCCCCGCCCGCGGACGACTCCGCAGAACGGTCTCTCCTCATCGTGCCCACTCCCGCCGGCCGGCCCTTCACCCAGGACGACGCCCACCGGTACGCCCGTCGCGGTCACCTGCTCTTCGCATGCGGCAGATACGAGGGGATCGACCAGCGGGTGATCGACGAGGCCTCCACACGGATGGACGTGGAAGAGGTGAGCATCGGCGACTACGTGCTCATCGGGGGAGAGGTGGCGGTCCTGGTGATGGCGGAGGCCGTCGTCAGGCTCCTGCCGGGAGTCCTGGGCAACCAGCGCAGCCATGAGGAGGACTCCTTCTCCGACGGGCTACTCGAGGGGCCGAGCTACACCCGACCCGAGGAGTGGCGGGGACGGCCGGTTCCCGCGGTGCTCAGGAGCGGCGACCACGCGAAGATCGCGCGGTGGCGGCGAGACGAGTCACTACGACGCACCGCGCGGCGCCGACCCGAGCTGCTCGACGGCGCATATCTCCGTCCGGCGGACCTGGAGACGCTCGCCTCCGTCGGCTGGACGCCCCGCGCGGGCTGATTTGGGTCGGGCGGGCCGACAATGGCACACTAGCGAGGTTGATCATCCGGGCGCATCCGTGCGTCCGCGGACGGTCGCGCTGATCCGGGCACGAACCGGTCGTCCCGCCGGGAGGCGGGCGCCAGGGTCCTCTGTCCTCAATTCCTGACATCCGAGGAACACAATGAACACTCTCGACTTCATCGACAACAAGTCACTCCGCGACGACATTCCGGCGTTCCGCCCCGGCGACACGCTCGACGTGCACGTCAAGGTCATCGAGGGCTCCAAGGAGCGCGTCCAGGTCTTCAAGGGTGTCGTGATCCGCCGCCAGGGCGGTGGCGTCCGGGAGACCTTCACCGTCCGCAAGGTCTCCTTCGGCGTCGGCGTCGAGCGCACCTTCCCGGTGCACTCGCCCACCATCGACCACATCGACGTCCTGACCCGCGGAGACGTCCGTCGCGCCAAGCTGTACTACCTCCGCAACCTCCGCGGCAAGGCCGCGAAGATCAAGGAGAAGCGCTGAGCGCGTAGAGCGGGTCGGACTCGGCCGCCGTGTGCGGTGGCCGATCGACTACGCTCGTCCGGGTGAGCAGCACCGAATCACCTGGACAGAACCCCTCCGAGCCGGGCCCCCGAGAAGACGGGGACCGGGCTCGCGGCGTGGGTGGAGGCCGACGCGACGCGCGGACCACCGAGAAGAAGGGCCAGCCCTGGTACATCGAGATCCCCTTGCTGGTGGTGATCGCCCTGGTGCTGGTGTTCGTCTTCCAGACCTTCGTCGGGCGGGTCTACCAGATCCCGTCGGAGTCGATGGAGCCCACGCTGCACGGGTGTGCCGGTTGCACGGGTGACCGGATCTTCGTGGACAAGATCTCGTACCGGTTCGGCGATCCGCAGCCCGGGGACGTCGTGGTGTTCGAGGGGCCGGATTCCTGGAACCAGGGATACCAGTCCATCCGTTCGGACAACCCGGTGATACGGACCCTGCAGGACATCGGAGGGGTCATCGGCATCGTCCCGCCCGACCAGAACGACATGGTCAAGCGCGTGGTCGCCGTGGGCGGACAGACCGTGGGCGGGTGCTCTCCGGACGGCGGCCTCCTCGTGGACGGGGAGCCCCTGGACGAGCCGTACCTCAACGCGGAGCCCGCACTCGAACGCAACCCACTCAACTGCGCGTTCGGCCCGGTCACCGTTCCGGAGGGCAACTACTGGGTGATGGGTGACAACCGGGGCAATTCCGCCGACTCCCGCTACCACATGGGCGACGAGTTCCAGGGCACCGTCCCCGGGGGGAACATCATCGGCAAGGTGCAGGCCATCATCCTCCCGTTCAACCGGATCGGGTCCGTCCCCTCGCCGGACATCAACGCGGGGTGAGCCCGGTCCGACCGGGCCGGGTCAGGGTGACCCGGCGTGACGGACGGCTGGCACTCGAGGCGGCACTGGGACGGCGCGGCCTCGGCCCGGTCGCCGGGGTCGACGAAGCCGGGCGCGGATCGTGCGCGGGTCCGCTGGTGGTGGCGGCATGCGTGCTGGGGGACCGGCTCGCCCCCGACCTCGCCGACCTCGACGACTCCAAGAAGCTGTCCCAGCCCACCCGGGAACGGCTCCACGACGCCGTGCTGCGGAGGGCGGCCGCGGTGTCCGTGGTCGTGATCGAGCCCGATCGCATCGACGAGCGGGGCGTCCACCGGTGCAACCTCGAGGGGATGCGTCGCGCGGTGGCCGCTCTCGACCCGGCACCCGGCTTCGTCCTCACCGACGGGTTCGCCGTGGACGGGCTCGGATGCCAGTCCACGGCGGTCATCGGGGGCGACGCGGTCGTCGCATCCATCGCCGCCGCGAGTGTCCTCGCAAAGGTCACCCGCGATCGGATTATGGTGGACCTCGACCCGAGGTACCCGGGCTACGGGTTCGCCGCCCACAAGGGGTACAGCACCCCGGGTCACGCCAGGGCGATCGAGCAGCTCGGTCCCAGCGACATCCACCGGATGTCGTACGCCAACGTCCGTCGCGCCGCCCAGGCGCATTCGAGGAGCAGCACTAGATGAGCGCCGAGGATCTGGAGAACTACGAGACCGAGATGGAGCTCTCGCTGTACCGCGAGTACCGCGACATCGTCGGTCAGTTCACCTACGTCGTCGAGACGGAGCGGCGCTTCTATCTCGCGAACGCGGTCGAACTGATCCCGCGGTCCGCGGACGGTGAGGTCTACTTCGACGTCCGGATGTCCGACGCCTGGGTGTGGGACATGTACCGACCTGCGCGTTTCGTGAAGTACGTGCGGGTCCTGACTTTCAAGGACGTCAACATCGAGGAGCTCGACAAGCCCGAACTCCGCCTCCCTGAGTAGAACCCGGCGGCTGGTCCCCCACAGCCTCCCGCGCCTCCACAGGGTGCTCCCGGCCCGATCCGCGTCCAGCGGGTCGGGCCGTTGTCGTCCGGCATTGTGAGCCGCGGTGGCCCGGACGGACCGGGCCGCCCGGGAGGGGCTCGGGATGGCGGGGGACAGGGCGGGATCGGTCGCCGGCACGCACGGGGGTGACGGTCGCCGACGGACCGGGGCGATCGGGGAGGCGCATGCTGCGGGGCTGATCGAGGCGCGTGGGGGCGCGGTGATCAGCCGCAACTGGCGGAGTCGGACGGGGGAACTCGACCTGGTCGCCCTGGACGCAGAGGGACGGCTGCGGTTCGTCGAGGTCCGCACGCGGACCGGCACCGGGTTCGGAACACCGGCCGAATCGGTGATCGCGGTCAAGCAGCGCCGTCTGCGCACGCTGGCACGGGAGTGGCTGGCGGCGAACCCGGGTCCCTGGCGACAGGTCTGCTTCGACGTGATCGGAGTGGACCTCGCGGACCCCTCCCGGCCGAGACTGGAACTCTTCGAGGACGTGTTCTGAGATGGCGCTCGGGCGGACGTGGGCGGTGACTCTCTCGGGGATCGGGGGCCAGCTCGTCGAGGTCGAGGCCGATGTCGGGCGCGGACTCCCCGGGGTGAGCATCGTGGGGATGGGTGACGGCGCGGTCATGCAGTCCAGGGAACGGATGCGGGCGGCGGTGGTCAATTCGGGCCTGTCCTGGCCGAGGGGGAAGGTGGTGCTCTCGCTGTCCCCGGCGGCGCTGCCCAAGCGTGGATCGGGATTCGACCTGGCGCTCGCGATCGGGGCGCTCACCGCGTCGGACGAGCTACCGGCCGAGGGGTTCGAGGGCACACTCCTGATCGGCGAGTTGGCGCTCGACGGCCGCGTCCGTCCGGTGCGTGGGGTGCTACCGGCGGTGCTCGCGGCGCGAGACGCGGGCCTCCGGCGTGCGATCGTCCCGGCCGAGAACCTGGCCGAGGCCAGGCTGGTGGGGGGCATCGACACCGCGGGAGTGGAGTCCCTGGCGATGCTGGCGGCATGGAGCCGAGGCAGCGGTGACCTCATCACCGAGGCCCCGGACCCGGTGGCTGCCTGTACGGACGACGGCATGGATCTGGCGGAGGTCCACGGTCAGGACGACTGCCGCCGCGCGGTCGAGGTCGCGGCGGCCGGGGGGCACGCGCTGCTCCTCCAGGGTGCGCCCGGGACGGGCAAGACGATGCTGGCCCGGCGCCTGCCCGGTCTGCTGCCGGATCTGGGGGAGCGGGAGGCGCTCGAGGCCACAGCGATCCACTCGGTCATGGGCCGACTGTCGGACCACGACCCGCTGCTCCGGCGCCCGCCGTTCGTCGCCCCGCATCACACCGCGTCAGCGGCGGCGCTCGTCGGCGGTGGGAACAACACCGCCAAGCCAGGTGCCGCGACCCTCGCGCATCGGGGTGTTCTCTTCCTGGACGAGTGCGCGGAGTTCTCGGGGAGGGTCCTGGACAGCCTGCGGACACCGCTCGAGGACGGGGAGGTCCGGATCGCACGCCGGGACGGCGTCTCGGTGTTCCCCGCCCGATTCCAGCTGGTGATGGCGGCGAACGACTGCCCGTGTGGGTCGCCGCGGCCCTCCGAGTGCTCCTGCACCCCCGACGCGCGACGCCGATACGGGAGGTCGTTGACCGGCCCACTGCGCGACCGGCTGGACATCCTGTCCCGGACCCTGCCGTTGGGGTCGGGGCTGTTCGCGGTCGGCCAGGAGGAGGACACCGCCGTGGTCCGCGCCAGAGTGGCAACCGCCAGGGCGGCGGCCGCCGAGAGGTGGGCGGCGTGCCCCGGCACCGCGGGCGCCCGCACCAACGCCGACGTTCCCGGGAGAGTGCTGCGCACAGTGCGCGGACTGGACCCGCGCGCGCTGCGACCGGTCAACCGGTCCCTGGCGCTCGGGGTGCTGTCGCCCCGGGGGGTGGACCGGTGCCTACGCCTGGCGTGGACGATCGCCGATCTCGACGGCGCCGGTGCCCCCGGGGAGGCACACGTGTCCGAGGCACTCGTGTTGAGAGGGGAGGAGTGATGGACGACGGCGACGACCCGGTGGTGACGGCGGAGGCCCGCCGGGCCTACGCGTACCTGGGGGCGGTGACGGAACGGCCCACGGCGGAACTGTGGGATCTGGTGGACGAGGTCGGACCGATCGAGGCCTGCGACCGCATCAGGCTGGCGCGCGTGCCGGACGCGCTCGCGGAGCAGTCGGCGTCCCGCCGGGACCGCGTGGACGGCGCGGCACTCATGGATGCCGCCGGAGAGGTCGGCGCCCATCTGGTGGTCCCCGGGGACCCGGGCTGGCCGGCACACGCCCTCGCACCGCTGGACCGTCCGAGGGGGCGGCGCCGGGGTGGACGGGGAGGGGTCGCCACCGCGCTGCGCCCGCTGGGCCTGTGGTGGCGGGGGACCGCCGATCCCGCCTTGTCGCTCGGGAGATCGGTCGCGGTGGTGGGCACCCGGGCGCCCACGCCGTACGGTCGCGCCGTGACCGCGGATCTGGCCTCGGGCGTCTGTGCCGAGGGGTTCACGGTGGTCTCGGGAGGCGCGTTCGGCATCGATGCGGCCGCTCACAGGGCGGTCCTCGGCGCGGGTGGGTGCACGATCGCCGTGCTCGCCGGGGGCGTCGACCGGCTCTATCCGCGCGGCAACGACGGGATGCTGAGAGCGGTCGCGGAATCGGGGGCGGTGGTCTCGGCGCAGGCTCCGGGTACCGGGGTGACCCGGTACCGCTTCCTCGACCGGAACCGCCTCATCGCGGCCCTGTCCCGCGCCACGGTGGTGGTCGAGGCGGCCGCCCGTAGCGGTGCGCTGAGTACCGCGGCGTGGGCCTCGGCGCTGGACCGGCCGGTGGGTGCCGTCCCCGGACCGGTCACGTCGGTCGCATCGGTGGGGTGCCACCTGCTCGTGAGGGACAGGGGAGCGGTGCTGGTCGGCAGGACCGCCGACGTGATCGAGCTGGCCGGCGACATGGGGGAGACGGCCGCGCCGCCCACCGGGCACTCGAGTTCCTGGGACGGGCTGGACGACGTGACCCGTCGGGTCCTGGAGGCGCTGCCCGTCACCGGCGGAACCGCGCCGGCAGAGATCGCGGCGTCCGCGGGGACGGCGCCGACCGTCACTCGCGCGGTCCTGGGCCGGCTGCTGTCCGCGGGCGCGGCGGTCCGTGGGCCCGAAGGGTGGCGCAGATCCGGGGACGGAGGCGTCCAGCTGGCCTTCCCTGTGGCATGAGCTGGTACGTGCGGTAGTTGCACCTCCTTTCGGCGCCGGCTTGCCCACCTAGCACTTGGTGCTCATGCTGTGCAATGGTGACGATGGCGTGCTGGGCCGGTCTACGCTGGGCCCACCCGAGGATTGAGTCGCCCTGGCTCCGTCGGAGGGTTTTGCTGAATCAGGCGGCTTGAGATTCGGTCGCCTGGTTGGAACGGTACATCTCCTCATATTCAATGGGTGGCC
>NZ_JAALDZ010000123.1:0-9324 GCF_014145125.1 Dietzia sp. CQ4
CAAACCCCGGCCCCCAAACCCCACCACTCCAGGGGACTTACCCCAGGAACGCGCCAGCATAAGCGTGCAGTAGTGCGATTGCGTCGTGGGCGTAGGGCGACTTTCTCAGGCGCTCCGCGTGCGGCGACGCAGGTGCCGTGCGGGTCGTGGAAGACCACCGTGGATCACGGACGGCCGGTGCCGGTTGGCCGGTGACAACCCACGTCGCGAGCTCCGACGGCGACAGGACCCCGTTCCGGAAGAGGGCGCGACGTCCGAGTCCACGAAGCTCCCGGCGGCGTACGAATCGCGATCCGCCTGGGTGGGAAGGAGCTTAAGCCGAAGTGCATCTGACTCGAATTTGTTGATCAGGTAGAACTCGTTTACCGCCTCGGCCTTGCGGGGCTCACCGGTTGCCTCGTGATGGTCCCGGATTGCGGTCAGCAGGAGGGTGAGTGTCGTGAGCCGCTGCTGCCCGTCGACAACCAGGAACCGCTGCACTCCGCCCGCAGCCGCCCCGGGAGCGGGGGAGAGCACCAGAGATCCGAGGAAGTGCGATGCAGTGGGATCCACCTCCCGCTCGTCGGCGAGTTGGACGAGGTCCTCCCACAGTTGCGCCCGGTTCGACTCTTTCCACTGGTAGGGCCGCTGGTACAGCGGAACCTGGTACTGCCATGGTCCCTGGAGGATCTGGTTGAGACCACGTTCTTGGGCGTTGACCATGGTGGATTGGCTTCCTCTGACTGTTCGACATGCGCGGTGTGAAAGCTGTGGCATCAGCGTAATCGTGGGATCCGGGCATGGTGGGCTGTCCCAGCGAGCCCCATTCTCCCCGGCCCGTCCCAGACCCCAGGCCTCCCCAATCCGTGAGCTGATGTAGGTTACCCTTGCCTAACCTGACGAGCGGTCTACGGCCGGCCCCAAGCACATCACCACTCCGGAAGGTCCCAACTCCCATGCGCACGTCACAATCCCGCCGGGCGGGGTCACGAAGAACGGTCTCGTCCAGAGCAATATTTCTCGCGACCGCGTCGCTCGCGGCGGCACTGGTTCTGGCCGGTTGTTCCTCCAACGCCCAGGAGTCGGACTCCGCCGGAGGGTCGGAGCTCACCCGGAGCGTCGAGCACGCGCGGGGGACGGCCGAGGTGCCGGAGTCGCCGCAGCGCGTGGTGGTCCTGGAGCCCGTCGAGCTGGACGCGGCTGTTGCGCTGGGAGTGACTCCGGTCGGTGCGGCGGTGGCCAGCAACGTCGCGGGCGTGCCCGAGTACCTGGGCGTGGACGGCGTGCAGCCGGTGGGCACGGTGCCGGAACCGGACCTCGAGGCCATCGCCGAGCTGCAGCCCGACCTGATCCTGGGCACCGACTCGCGGCACTCCAAGCTGTACGAGCAGCTGAACTCCATCGCCCCGACCGTGTTCATGGAAACGCAGGCCGACCCGTGGCAGGAGAACGTGCTCCTGATCGCCGAGGCCCTGGGCAGGACCGACGAGGCGCAGGAGCTGCTGGACGGCTTCAACGACCGGTGCGAGGAGATCAAGGAGGAGTTCTCCGTGGAGGGCACCACCGCCAACATGCTCCGCCCGCGCGATGAGACCACGCTCAGCCTCTACGGCCCCGTCTCGTTCGCGGGCGGCGCCCTGGAGTGCGTGGGCTTCACCATCCCCGAGCAGAACTGGGAAGACGGCCTCCAGGCGGACATCTCGCCGGAGAACATCCTCCAGGCCAAGGCGGACCACGTGTTCGTCACCACCTCCGACGTGACCGACGAGTCCACGATCCCCGACGCCATCACGCAGAACAGCGCCGAGTTCCCCTCGGTCACGCTCGTGGACACCAGCTACTGGGTCTCCGGTGTCGGCCCCCGCGGCGGCGAGCTGGTGCTCGACGACATCGAAGAGTTCCTTCGATCGCAGCAGTGACCACCGCCGCAACCCGATCCGGTCCCCGTCCCGCGCCCCAGGGCGACGGGACGGGGGCGGCGGCGTCGGAGAAGGCGCCGCACCACGAGCCCGCGACGACGGGCCGGCGACTCCGCATCACCCTGGGCCTGGCCGGACTCGTCGTGCTCCTGGCCCTCTCGGTGGCGCTCTCGGTGATGGTGGGCTCTAACTCGCTCCCGCCTGGAGTCGTGTGGGATGTCCTGCAGGGCGTCGGCTCGCCCGAGGCACGGTTCGTGGTGGAGGACCTGCGCATTCCACGCACCGTCACCGGCGTGATCGCCGGCATCGCCCTGGGCGCGGCGGGCGCACTCATCCAGGCGTTCACCCGCAACCCGCTCGCCGATCCCGGCATCCTCGGCGTCAACGCCGGCGCGGCCTTTGCCATCGCGGTGGGCGTGGGGTTCTTCGGGCTCAGCGACTCCTCGCAGTTCGTCTGGCCCGCCTTCCTGGGCGCGCTCGTGGTGACCGTGGCCGTGTATCTCATCGGCTCCTCCGGTCGCGGCAACGCCGACCCCATCCGCCTGACCCTGGCCGGGGTCGCGCTGGGGGCGGTGTTCTCCGGCATGACCACGGGCCTCACGCTGAGCAACCCCGACGCCTTTGAGCACATGCGCTCCTGGAACGCCGGCTCCCTCCTCGGCCGCGGGTTCGACGTGCTGGTCCCGCTCCTGCCGTTCATCGGTGTGGCCGTGATCCTGGCCCTGGTGCTCACGCCCGGACTCAACGCGCTGGCGCTGGGGGAGGACGTGGCCCGCGCGCAGGGCGCCAACATCCTGGGGATCCGCATCGGGGTGATCGTCGCCGTCACCATGCTCGCCGGCACCGCCACGGCGCTGGCCGGACCCATCTCGTTTATCGGCCTCATGGTCCCGCACGTCGCCCGCTGGATCTTCGGCGTGGACCAACGCGTGATCCTCACGATCTCCATGCTCCTGGCCCCGGTGATCGTGCTGCTCTCCGACGTCCTCGGCCGCGTACTGATCGCGCCCGCCGAGATCCCGGTCGGGATCGTCACCGCCTTCGTCGGCGCTCCCGTCCTGATCATCCTGGCCCGCCGGCGGAAGGCGAGCAGCCTGTCATGACGACCCCGATCGACACTGCCCGGAGCGACACTGCCCGGATCAGCACCACTCAGACCGGCACCGTTCCGTTCACCACCACACCGATTGACCTCGGCTACCGGCGCCGGGTCCTGCGCGTGGGACGGCTCGAACTGCCGGTCCGGGCGCGAAGCATCGGCGTGGCGCTAAGTGTGGTCCTCGTCGTCGTCGTCCTGGGGGTCTGGTCCCTCGGACTCGGCACCTACACGCTCAGCCCCGGCCGGGTGGTGGAGGTGTTCTTCGGCGGCGGGGGAGCGCTGGACCGCACGGTGGTGCTGGAGTGGCGGCTGCCGCGCACGATCGCCGCGATCGCGCTGGGCGGATTCCTCGGGATCTCCGGCGCGCTGTTCCAGACCGTCACCCGCAACCCCCTGGCCAGCCCGGACATCCTCGGCTTGTCCAACGGTGCGTTCACCGGGATGCTGCTGACCCTCGTGCTCACCTCGGCGGGGTGGCCGCTCGTCACCGCCGGCGCGGTCGTCGGCGGGCTCGCCACCGCGGCCGTGATCTGGGGACTGGCCCACCGCGGCGGGGTCCAGGGGTTCCGCCTCATCGTGATCGGCATCGGCGTGGCCGCGCTCCTCGCCTCCACCAACACCTGGTTGCTGCTGCAGATCGAGTTCGAGACCGCCATGTTCGCCTCCGCCTGGGGAGTCGGCACCCTCAACGGCGTCACCGCGGTGCCGGTCGCCGGAGCCGTGGCCTGCGGAATACCGCTGCTGCTCGTGCTGGTCGCACTCACGCCCCGCTTGCGTCAGCTGGACCTGGGTGACGACGTGGCCACCGCCACCGGCGCCCGACCCGCCCTCGTGCGCACCCTCGCGCTGCTCATCGCGGTCCTGCTGGTCTCCGTGGCCACCGCGGTAATCGGCCCCGTCGCGTTTGTCGCGCTCGCCGCCCCGCAAGTGGCCACGCGCCTGGCCCGCACGCCGTACCTCTCGCTCACCCTGTCCGCACTCGTCGGGGCGCTGCTCCTGCTGGCATCGGATCTCATCGCGCAGCACGTGCTGCCGGTGGGGTTGCCGGTCGGCGTGGTGACCGTCTCCGTGGGAGGGCTATACCTCGTCGTCATGATCATCAAGGAGATCCGCCGCCGTGCCTGACCAGACCGCTTCCACCTCACGGCTCCGCGCGCAGGACGTGACGCTGGGATACGACGCCGACCCCGTGATCGCCGGCCTGTCCGCGGAGATCCCGGCCGGCTCGTTCACCGTGGTGATAGGCCCCAACGCGTGCGGCAAATCCACGCTGCTGCGTGGCCTGTCGCGGCTGCTGGCGCCCCGGTCCGGGACCGTGATCCTCGACGGCAAGGCCATCAGCTCAATTCCCGCCAAAGAGGTCGCCCGCCGGCTGGGTCTGCTGCCGCAGTCGGCGATCGCCCCCGACGGGATCACCGTGGCCGACCTGTTGGCGCGCGGCCGGTACCCGCACCAGAGTCTGCTGCGCCAGTGGTCCACTATCGACGAGGAGGCCGTGCGCGAGGCGCTCGAGGCCACCGGCACGCGGGAGTTGTCCGCGCGCCCGGTCGACGAACTCTCCGGTGGCCAGCGGCAGCGCGTGTGGGTGGCGATGGTCCTGGCCCAGCAGACCGACCTGTTGCTGCTGGACGAGCCCACCACCTTCCTCGACATCGCCCACCAGGTGGAGCTGATGGAGCTGTTCGCCCACCTCAACCGCGACGGCCGGACAGTGGTGGCCGTGCTGCACGACCTCAACCACGCCGCCCGCTACGCCGACCACATCATCGCCATGCGCGACGGGCGGATCGTCGCCACCGGGACCCCGGAGCAGGTGGTGACCAGCGAGCGCGTCGAGGAGATCTACGACCTGCCCAACGTGGTGATCCCCGATCCCGTCACCGGCGGCCCGCTCGTGGTGCCGCGCGGCCGACCCGTGCCCGTAGAGGTGCCCGTTCACGTACAGGAGGAGACAACCCCATGACGACGACGAGCTCCGCGCCCACCCGCCCCTGGGAGTACAGCGCCTTCCCGGTGACCGTCACGCGGTCGCGGCAGCTGAGCCCGGGGTTCCGCCGCATCACCCTCGCCGGCCCGGCCCTGCGAGACTTCGCCGAGTGGGGGCTGGACCAGCGAATCAAATTGGTATTGCCCATGCCCGACGGCTCCAGACCGGACTTCGGGCTCCTGGCCGATCCCACGCCGCATCCCTCGCACTGGTACGCGCGGTGGAAGGAGCTGCCCGAGGACCGCCGCAACGCCCTGCGGACCTACACGCCCGCGGCGATCCGACCCGAGGGCGGTGAGATCGATGTGGACGTGTTCCTCCACGAGCCCGCCGGGCCGGCGTCCACCTGGGCCGCGACCTGCGCACCCGGCGACGAGTTGGTGCTCACCGGGCCAGACGCCCGCGCCGGATACACCGGGTACGGCATCCACTACACGCCGCCCGAGCCGCCCAGCCGGCTGCTGCTGGTCGGCGGCGCCTCCGCCCTGCCCGCGATCCGCAACATCCTCGCGGCGCTGGCGGAGGGCACTCCAACGGATGTGTTCCTCGAGCTGGCGGACCCGTCCGACAACACCCTGGGCGCGCCCGCGCAGGGCACCCGCATCCGCGTGGTCGAGCCGGACGTCGCGGCCGCCGGCCGTTCCGCGATCGACAGCTCAAGCAAGAGCGCGGACGACAGCACGGTCGAGCATGCGGCAGACAGCGCGCTGGAGCGTGCGGTCCGGGAGTGGGGCGCGCAGAACGGCGCCGACCTGCCCGACGATCCCACCGCCTACGCGTGGATCGCCGGCGAGGCCGGTGCCACCACACGCTTGCGCCGCTACCTCACCGCGGACCTCGCCATGCCCAAGGATCGGGTCGCGTTTCTCGGCTACTGGAAGCTCGGGGGCCCGCTGGTGGGGTAGAGGCTCGATCTAGGTGCGGGGCCGAGGGCCCTGCACATGGAGAGGGGAGCTGAAGGCGCTTCCGGGTCGGCCTCAGGAGACGCGAGTTCGTTGTGTCGCGGCCGGCACTTCACCGAAGCGCTCGACTCTGACGCTTGCAGCGAGAATCACTCTCTATAGTCCAGTAATGGCGTCGGACGACTATCTCCAGAAGTCACCGGACTCCGGGCGGATGGGTAAGGCCGCGGAGCTACTTGTCGCCGCCACCTGCATTCTGCAGTCCCGCGCGAAGCTGAACGTGTCGACGTCCGTCATTGACGATGAAGGCGTTGACCTCGTGTTTCACCTTCGCGGACACACGGCGACCCTCGCAGTTCAGGTGAAGGCCAGGATGTCAGATGGCCTCGTGGTGCAACGAGGCCGCTTCCAAGCCATTGTTCGAGATTCCTCGTTCTACCCGCGCGGTGACTTGGACATGCTGTTCGTCTTTGTGGATGTTGCTCAAGGCTCGATCAGGCAGTCGTGGTTGGTGCCTAGTCCTGTCTTTGCAGCAAACACCACAGTGAACGCGAGGGGGCGGCGGGTGTTCTCGGCCGCTACCTCATCGTCCAGCGGCGACAAGTGGTCCGAGTTCCGTGTGCCGGAAGGGCAGCTCGCCTCAACGGTGGTCAAGCGCTTGCAGTCGAGCGACATGTAGCAATTTTCACGGGGGTCATCGATGGGCTCCCCGGTAAGCAGACGCCAGTCTCTCGATGGCGGCCCGCGCTGGTGAAGCTGAGCTATAGGTCTCGCGGGGCCATTCAGCAGTCCACGCCCTCGAGTCGAAGGCATGCCGGAGGCAACTCTTGATCAGGCCCATAGCCGTCAGCCGAGTCGGGATTGAATGTCGGCGTCGGATGCGTTCGCCAATACTCGTCGGCGAATTGTTGGTTGTACGCGTCCTGATCGAAGGTCGGAGCAGGGGGCGGGGGAACGTAGGTAGCCAGCATCTGGTCCTGGCACGTTTGGGTCCACCCGGATGTGCCGTCGGTGAAGAACGTCGTCCCTGTCTGATGATCGGCCGTCCCGCACGAGGCGATCTGTTTACCGAGGCAATGTGGACTCTCCTGGCCGGGTGCGCCCTGGTAACCCACTGCTCCGCATGTGTCGACGGCTGGGGCGGCTGCAGTCTGGCTCGCTGCGGTCGAGGCGTGGCTGGGCGTGACGTTCGCCGTCGTGGAACTCGGTTTGCTGGAACTCGTGGGAGTCGACGGCTGGACCGTCTGGGTGATTGTGACGGCCTCGGGTTCGGTGTCGCCGGGGCTACACGCTGACAGAAGTATCAGCGGAAGAATTGCCGCTGCAAGTATCGAGGCGAATCGAGAGCGCATCATGTGCCTAACTCCGAGGAGCCGACCAAGCTCCTGAGTGAGATACCACTCATATGAGGTGGTGGAAAAATGTTAACCCCGTCCATTGGGTCAGTGTCGCCGATTCCGCCCACGCGAACTGGCGCGGTCCTGGTTGCGCCGAGATCGGGGTAGCCCCTCCGAGGCTTCCTGGCACCACGGCAATTCACAAGCGGTCCGAGTCCCCACAGGTTTTCCTCGTCGCGATACCGATTCGCGAAGAAGTGGTGCGCGGGGTGTGAAGGTCGCGGCCATGGATATCGCGACCCCCCTCACCGGCACGCGCTACGACACGGTGCTTCGCCGGGCCCTCGCCTACGTCCGCGCCGGGGACTACCGCGCGCGCCGAGTCACCCTGCTCGGAGCGCCCGGGGTCTTTGCCGACAGGACGGCGATCATCACGCCGCATCGGGACAGCGTCGGCGCGTTCGACGCCGACGATCTCGCGGCCCAGCTCTACGCACTCGCCCATGGGTGCCCGTCTGACTCAGCCGACTACACGGGCGGCTACTTCATCAGCAACGGACAGATGTACGCGGCCCGGGCAGAGGCGTACGAGGGCGTCTGTGGCGGACTGGGTGACTTCGAATAGCGACGGTCTGCCCCCGCGCGGAGAGTGGAACGGAGAGCGGCGCCAGCCGGCTGAGACAATAGGTGAGACCCCGCGCAGGGGTCACTGTTTTTCGCGCATTCCCGCTTCGGTCGTTCTGGCGAGCGTGCGCCTGTTCGAAGGATGCACTGTGCCGTTTCCCGTTCGCCCGCTGGACGCGCCATGACCACGGTCAGGTGGAACGAAAGCGGCACCCAGCGCAGCGGGTCCTGGCGCTCCGAGAACGCCGCACCCGCGCCGACTGGAATCGTCGTGATCACCGACGACATCTCCGCGGACAAGGCTCTCCGAATCGCCCAGAGAGGCTCAAGCCTGCTGTGGCGGGGGGACTTCCAGAACGCCCGGCAGCTCATGCGTGCTCTCGACCGTCGCCTCGAGAAGCGGGCGTCCCGGTCACCGCAGTCCACCAACCCCGGAGATATCTTTCTGGCCAACCGGAAAGCGCGTGCCCAGCGTGCGGCGATTTTGGGCAAGATCCTGATCCCCCTGCAGCCCGATTACACAGTTCGATTGCGCCGAGCGCCCGACGCTCGCGAGGCCTGCGCGCACGCCTACGGGCAGCCGGTCGACACGCCCGCCGACGAGTCGAGCGATTCCGTCGTAGCGGAGACTCTCGTCTCGCTGCCCGAGCTGCTCGGCGTGATCAGCGCCTACGAATGGCACCGCAAGGGCATAGAGGTCGGCGCCCTGGGGGCTCGGATCCATCCCGCCCACGGGGTCTTTGCCCCCACCCGCGACGAGTACATCGACCTGGTCGCCGACGCCCCCTGGCCGCAGGGCATCGACCACCCCGTCGTGTGGGACATCGGCACCGGGACCGGGGTGCTCGCGGCCGTCCTGGCCCGGCGCGGGGCTCGAGAGGTCGTGGCGACCGACATCAGTCCCCGCGCCGTGCAGTGCGCCCAGGACAACGTGGATCGGCTGGGGTTGGCGGACCGCGTTGCGGTAGTCCAGGCCGACCTGTGGCCCTATGACGACGCCGACGACGACGAGGCGGGCGACTCCGGGCGGGCCGACGTGGTGGTGTGCAATCCGCCATGGATTCCCGGGCGTCCGACCTCGGCGCTGGAGCAGGGGATCTACGACACGGACTCCGACGTGCTCCATCGCTTCCTCAGCGGGCTCGCCGATCATCTCACGCCGCACGGCGAAGGATGGCTGATCCTCTCCGATCTCGCCGAACACCTGGGACTGCGCACCCGCGATGACCTGCTCGACCGCATCGCCGCCGCTGGCCTGACCGTGATTGCGACAATCGAGACCACTCCACGCCATTCCCGCGCCGCCGACAGTGCTGATCCGCTGAACGCGGCTCGGTCGAAGGAGCGCACCATCCTGTGGCGGCTCGGGCGAGGCTGAGCACTCAGCGGAGGCGGCCCATCTTGCGAGGTCCGAGCACGTGGGGAGCCGACACGCCTAGGGCGTGTCTCCCAATTGGCGTAGCCAGGTGAGAATTGC
>NZ_JAALDZ010000124.1:0-2867 GCF_014145125.1 Dietzia sp. CQ4
GGGGCGAAGCGCAGCCCGGAGTCCCGGCCCGAGGTGAGCGTGCCGTAGAGCCGCATTCCCTCGGCGGCGAATCGCCGCAGGTCCACGTCCCGCCCGCCGTCGCGGCCCGTGACGTAGTGGTTGGTCTTCTCCTGCGCGGCCTTACCGCCGGGGTACTGCTGTGCCGGGGTGTCGTACAACCCCATGTCCGCGAGCCAGGTCATGCAGTCCCGGCCCCGGTAGAACCGGGCGACGCGCGGGGCGTTGCCCACCGCCAGGTGGACCCGGCGACCGGCGAGGTGCAGGTCCTCGGCGATCTGAGCTCCGGACTGGCCGGACCCCACCACCAGGACCGCGCCCTCGGCCAGCTGGTCGGGGTTGCGGTACTGCTCGGAGTGCAGCTGCGTCACGGAGGGGTCGAGGAACGAGGCGTAGGGCGGGATCACGGGGACCGGGTAGCCGCCGGTGGCCACCACCACCTCGTCCGCGGTGACCGTCCGCTCGCCGACCGGGCCGGCGAGGGTCACCTCGAAGCCGGTGCCGGTCCGGCGCAGCCGGGTGGCGGCCGTGTGCTCGGCGAGCGGCGGGGCGAAGGTCTCCAGCCAGCCGTGCAGCCACTCGACCACCTGGTCGCGGGTCATGAACCCGTCGGGATCGGGGCCCTCGTAGTGGTAGCCCGGCAGCCTGCAGTGCCAGTTGGGCGTGACGAGAGTGAACGAGTCCCACCGGGTGTCGGCCCAGGCGTGGACGGCGGTCTGCTTCTCCACTACCAGGTGGCCGACGCCCGCCGTACCGAGGTGATGGCTCACCGAGAGACCGGCCTGGCCGCCGCCGATGACGAGCACCGGGACATGGGAGCCGGGGGAGACCTGCGTGGGGTTCATGGGTGCTCCTGGGGGGCCGGGGAGGGGGAGGGCTGGGACGTGAAGGGCAGCGGGGGGTGCATGGAGACGACCTCGACGAGGGCATCCCCGGGGTGGGCCCGGGACGCGGAGGCCACCCGTGCGGCGGTGTCCGCCGCCGAGCCGCACAGGAAGCCGTAGCGTTCGCGGACCCGCTCGCCCGCCTCGGTGAGCCCGTCGGTGGCCCGGCGGTGGAACTCGGCCACGCTCAGACGGTCGCCCACGGTGAGGTGGTCGTGGATCACCAGGCTGGGGGAGTAGTAGTCCCGGACCGTCCCGTCGGGCCACCGGACGGCGAAGCTCATCTCAGGCACTGGCGAGCGTCCTCTCGTCGGCCCGATCACTGACCTCGACCAGTGATCCGTACACGTCGGGGCGCCGATCGCGCAGGTGGAACATCCCGGCGCGCATGGCCGCGAAGGTCCCCGCCACGTCGACCTCGGCGACCGCCAGGCCCTCGTCGAGGGTGGTGGTGGCCAGGACGTTCCCGCCGGGATCGACGATCTTGGCGTTGCCGACGTACCGCAGGGACCCGAACGTCCCCGCCTGGTTGGAGGCCACCCAGAACACCTGGTTGTCCAGGGCCCGGGCGGAGTCGAAGAGGTTGAACCGGTAGGTCCAGCGGTCCTCCTGGAGGTTGGCGGCGGTCGCGGTGCGTGCCGCCGGCCACGCGGACAGGGAGGCGATGATCTCGGCGCCCTGCAGTGCCATGACGCGCGCGGCCTCGGGGAACGCCTTGTCGTAACAGATCTGCAGGCCCACCCGGCCGACCGGGGTGTCGAACACCCGGTAGTCGCCGCCGGAGGCATAGGACATGTTCTCCCCGAGGGGCTGGTGCACCTTGCGGTAGGTGCCGTAGACACGGGCTCCGTCGAGGACGGCGGCCGCGTTGTAGCGGCTCACCCCGTCGTCGTCGAGCTCGCAGAACCCGATGGCCACCACCAGGTCTCCGATGATCTCCTGCACCCGCGCGATCTCGGGGCCGTCGAGCCGGATGGCGGGGGGCAGCGACCGGGACGTGGGCGTGGTGTCGCCGTGGTTTCCGAGGCTGGAGAGGTAGCCCCCGATGGCGGCCTCGGGAAAGACCAGGAAGTCGACGCCGCTCTCGCGGGCGATCTCCGTGTAGTGGGCGATGGTCCGGTAGTTCTCCTCGAGGTCGCGGCCGAAGTTGGCGGCGACCGAGCCGATGGTCGTCATGGCATCAGACCATGTAGGTCGAGTTGATGATGGCGCCCTTACGGGCGTAGTGGATCAGGGCGTCCTGCACGTCGAGCGGGTGCGCGGGGATCACGCCCTCGATCAGGTCCTCCTCGCGACCGCCGTGGAGACCGAGCCCGAAGCGGCAGCAGAACACGGTTCCGCCCTCGGAGATGAACGACTCGAGGGACTCGTTGATGTTCTGCTCGCCGGGGAAGCCGGAGTCCCCGGTGGTCGGGAATCCGCGGGTGGCCAGGCAGTTGATCGCGCCGGGGCCGTAGAAGTAGATGGCAGACTCGAAACCCTTGCGCAGGGCGCGGGTGGCCTGGAGGACGGCGACGAAGGAGACGGAGGACTCGTGGGCGATCCCGTGGACGAGCGTGAAGTACGACTCCCCCTCCTCGGCCTTGTAGTCCGGGAAGATCTTGGTGCCGCCGTAGATGCTGGTGCCCTTGGGTAGGGACGGGTGCGGGATCTCCTTGAGGGAGGCGGCGATGTTCTCGGTGATGGTGGCGTCGAACTCGGGCACTGTGGGCTCCTCGGGGACGGGGTCACCGGACGGGTTCCGATGACATGGCAGCGAGTACACGCCCGGACCGTTACCGCTGCGTGTCGGTCCGTTACCGGGTGGTTGCGATTGGAACAACGCATCCGGCGCCGACGTAACATTGCGACCGACGCCGCCACCCGGTGGCGGCACAGTGGCGGCACCGTGGCGGCTCTGCGGCGCGACCGCTGCGGCACCGCGGGGGTCCTGTGGCGGCTCCGCGCGGCCCGTGGAGTCGCCCC
>NZ_JAALDZ010000125.1:0-39613 GCF_014145125.1 Dietzia sp. CQ4
AGAGCGTTCCGCACACCCGCCTCTCGGGCGATGTGTGCGGAACGTCCTTGCCGTCGACGGACGGGGAAGTCGACGGACGGGGAAGTCGAGGGACGGTGCCGTCGAGGGGTGGCTCTCGAACGCTAGGGTGTGTGGTCAGCGATCGGAGGACTGTGTGGGCCTGAACGACGACGCCGGGCGCCGCGACGGCCGGACGGAAGTGCTCCGCGACACTCGAGCGGAGGAGCGCGTCGACGATCCGATGGTCGAGGTCCGCGACCTGCGCAAACAGTACGGTCGCCGTGGTCCGGTGGCGCTCAGGGGCATCGACTTCACGGTCGGTCGCGGCGAGCTCTTCGGACTGCTCGGGCCCAACGGCGCCGGCAAGACCACGACGCTCGGCATCCTCACCACCCGGGTGAGGCCGACCTCCGGCACCGCGCGGATCGACGGCATCGACGTGGTGGCCGGACCGCAGGCCGTCAAACGGCGGATCGCCGTGATGCCGCAGCAGAGCAACCTGGACCGATCGCTGACCGCCCTGGAGAACCTGACGTTCCACGGCGCCTACTACGGCATGCGACTGAAGGACAGGCGACGGCGCTCGCGCGAGCTGTTGGAACAGTTCGGATTGGCGGACCGCGCTGACGAGCAGGTGGAGAACTTCTCCGGCGGTATGGCGCAGCGCCTGCTCATCGCGCGGGCGCTCATGCACCGTCCGCCGCTCCTCTTCCTCGACGAACCGACCACGGGGCTGGATCCGCAGTCGCGGTTGTTCCTCTGGGACCGGGTGACCGACCTCCACCGATCCGGCACCACGATCATGCTGACCACGCACGACATGGCGGAGGCGGATCGGCTGTGCGAGCGGATCGCGATCGTCGACCACGGTGAGCGGATCGCGCTGGACACCCCGGCCGGTCTGCGGGATCTGTTGCCGGGTGGTCGCGGCATCGAGCTGGTGTTGGACGCCCCCGAGGATCCCGCTCCGCTGCTGGCAGAGCTCGGGGAGACGGAGTCCGCCGAGCTCGAGCAGGGGCGGTGGCGGGTGCGGTGCTACGGCGACAGCCGCCTGGGCGAGGCGATCGCGGTCGCCGAGCAACGGGGAGCCGTGGTCCGGGACGTGCGACGGCTCGAGGGCAGTCTGGAAGACGTGTTCGTGCACCTGACCGGGCGGGAGCTGCGATGAGTGTCGTGACGAGAGACAGTGACCTGACGAGAGACCCTGACCCGATGCTGGCGCGCGCGACCGGGGTCCGCGCCTTCCTGGGCCTGCTGCAGCGCGACATCTGGAACACGCTCCGTCACGAGCTCGGGGGTTTCCTGGCGCAGTCGCTCATGCAACCCTTGGCGTTCCTTTTCGTCTTTGGCCTGGTCCTGCCGGAGATCGGTGCGGTGGACGAGTCCTACGCGACGCAGCTGTTGCCGGGCATCATCGCACTGACGCTCGTGCTGACGGCCCTGCAGAACGTGGCGCTGCCGTTGGTGATCGAGTTCTCGTACACCAAGGAGATCGAGGACCGGCTGCTGGCGCCCATCTCCCCGCTGATGGTGGGGGTGGAGAAGCTGGTGTTCGCGACCGGGCGGTCCCTGATCGCCGCGTTGCTGATCCTGCCGCTCGCGGCTCTGATCCTGCCGGGTGGGGTGCAGACCGGCGGTGCGAACTGGGGAGTGTTCGCGCTGCTCCTGATCGTCGGCGGCCTCGCCGGGGCGTCGATCGGGCTGGTGCTGGGCACGTCGGTCCCGGCGCGACGCATCAACATGGTGTTCGCGTTGGCCCTGACGCCGCTGATCTTCACCGGTGCCACGTTCTACCCGTGGCAGCTGCTCGATTCCCTGCGGTGGTTCCAGGTGCTGACGCTGTTCAACCCGCTCACCTACGTCTCGGAGGGGATGCGCGGCGCCCTGACCTCGTCTCCGCATCTGGGGGCGGAGTGGATCGCGCTCGGGCTCGCGGTCTCGACGGTCGCCTTCGCTGCGGTCGGTCTGCGCGGGTTCATCCGCCGTGCGGTGGATTGACGACTCCCGTCCGGGGCGTGCGACGGGTGCACCCCTCGGGTCGTGAGGGGTGAGCGTCAGTATCCGCGGCCGTACTCGACCACGGACAGCAGGTCCTCGCCGTCGACGAACCTGCGGAGGTTCTCCGCGAGCGGCCCGGCCATCTCCTCGGTGAGTCGCCCGGCCGGGTTGGCGACGTGCGGGGTGATCACCACGTTGTCGAGGCCGAACAGCGGGTCGTCCGGCGCGGGCGGCTCCGGATCGGTCACGTCGAGCGCGGCGCCGCCGATCAGGCCGCCGGTGAGCGCGCGGTACAGGGCGGCCTGGTCGATGAGGGGCCCGCGGGCCACGTTGACGATCCAGGAGTGCGGGCGCAGCAGCGCGAGGGTGCGGTCGTTGATCAGGTGACGGGTCTCCGGGGTGTCGGGCGCGGCCAGCACCACGTGGTCGGCCTGCGCGAGCACCTCGTCGGTCTGCTCGGCCGGAGCGGTGAGGGCCGCTCCCTCGACCGGGCGACCGGACCTGGTGACGGCGAGGGGCCGCGCTCCGCAGGCGGTGAGCAGCGGCACGAGCTCGCGGCCGATGCCGCCGGCGCCGATGATCGCGACCGAGGCTCCCCTGAGGGTTCGCACGGCCGGATCGACGGCCTCCTTGGCCCAGCGGGTGTGGGCTGACCGGACGACCTGCCGGGTGCCCGCGAGCAGCAGGGCCAGCGCGTGCTCGGCGACGCCCCGGGCGTAGAAACCGGACGCGTTGGTCCAGGTCCGGCGGTCGTCGAGCACTCCTGCGGCGACGAAGTGCTCGATCCCCGCGGTGCTGAGCGCCACCCACTCGACGCTGTCAGGCAGGGTCGGGAACCCCTCGGGGCCGCCGATCCACACCAGGACCCGCGCCTCGTCGAGCGACACCACCGAGCCGCCCGCGCCCTCCACCGCGGCGACGAGGTGGGGGTCGCGGGTCGGCTCGACGGCCACGCGCAGAGCGGCGGCGTCACCCGGGGTGGGGATCATCTCGGCAGGGCCTTCTTTCCCGTCTCGGCGATGGTGGACACGGTGAGGAGCCCGATCACGCAGACCCCGATCACCCAGTATGCGGGCGCCATGCCGCTGCCGGTCCAGGCGACGAGCTGCGCGGCGAAGTACGGCGCGGTCCCTCCCGCGACGATCGTCCCGATGTTGAAGCCCAGGGCGACGCCCGTGTAGCGGACGCTCCGGCCGAAGAGCTCGGTGAACAGCGGGAACGCGGGCACCTGCACCACTCCGTTGAGGACCATGTAGACGAAGTACACCAGCCCCACCACGACGATGCTCTGCGTCGCACCCAGCACCATGAACACGGGGACCGCGATCACGATGTAGGACAGGTATCCCGCGATCAGCACGGGCTTGCGGCCGAAGCGGTCGGTGAGGGCGCCGCTGATCGGGAAGGTGGCGCACGCGCAGGCGATCGCGATCGCGGACGTCCAGTACACGGCGCTCTTGCTGAACCCGAGATCGTTGGTGAGGTAGACGCTGAAGTAGGTCAGCGCGATGTAGCCCGAGCCGTTCATCGCCACGCGACGCCGACGACCTTGGCCACCGACCACGGGTGGTCCCGGAGGACGCCCAGGAGGGGGTTCTTGACGACCTCCTTCTTCTCGGCCATCGCCTCGAACTCCGGGGTGTCCTCGAGCTTCATCCGGATGCGCAGGCACACGAAGGCCAGGGGGAGGGCGAGGAGGAACGGGATGCGCCAACCCCACGAGGCCATGGCCTCCTCTCCGACGATCAGGGTGACCAGGCCGACGACGGCGGCGGCCACCGCGAACCCGAGGGTGGCTCCGATCGGGGTGAAGGAACCGAAGAAGCCCCGTCGGCTGGCGGGCACGGTCTCGGCGATGTACGTCGCCGCGCCGCCGATCTCGCCGCCGGCCGAGAAGCCCTGCGCGAGGCGGACCAGGACGAGCAGGATCGGGGCGGCGACGCCGATCGCGGCGTGGGTCGGGAGCATCCCGAGGATGCCGCTGGCGACGCCCATGGCCACGACGCTGGCGATGAGCGCCGTCCGGCGGCCTATCCGGTCACCGAGGCGACCGAAGAAGATGCCGCCGACCGGTCGTGCCACGTAGGCGACGCCGAAGACGGCCAGGGTCGAGAGGATCGACGCCGCGGGGTCCTGCGAGGGGAAGAAGAGCGGCGCGATGAAGATCGCCAGGAACCCGTACACGGCGAAGTCGTAGTACTCGATGAGGGTGCCGACCCCGCCGGCGAGCGCCGCCCGGCGGGTGAGCCGGGGGTCGGGGGTGCGCTGCGGGGCGTCCGCCGTGGGGTGGTCGGCCGCAGGTGGGGCAGCCGCGGCGTGGTGCTGCGGCTGGTGGACTTCGGTCATGGTGTCGCGTCCTTGTCGGTCAGGAGGAGTGGGCAGGGGTGCAGTCAGGAGGAGTGGGCAGGGAGTGCAGTGAGGAGGAGCGGTCAGGAGGTGCGGTGGAGAGGGGGTTCAGGTCCGCGCGGGGGCGTGCTCGGCCAGCAGCAGGTCGTACGAGCTGCCGGCCTCGATGATCGCGACGGTACGAGGGTTGGGTGGGCTCCCCGTGATCCGGGTGCCGGTGGTGGCCTCCAGGGTCGCGGTGCGCCAGTCGAGCGTGATCTCGTCGCCCTGCGTGACCGCCGCGGTGACTCCCGGGATGGTGATCAGGGGCATCCCGTTGAACGTCTCGCCCCGCCAGAAGCCGGGGGAGAACGACTCGGCGACGACGGCGGCGATCCCCAGGTCCCGGAGGGCGATCATCGGCGGGTAGTGCGGGTGGCCGTAGCCGAAGTTCCGGCCTCCCACGACGATGTCGCCGGGCCGGACGCGCTCGGCGAAGCCGGGGTCGAAGTCCTGCATGCACGCCGACCGCAGGAGCTCGCGGTCGTAGGTCTTGATGTTGGCCACGCCCACCACAAGGTCGATGTCGAAGTCGTCCCCGAAGACCCAGGCGACGCGGCCGGTGATGACGTCGGGCGGCGGCGGGTACGCGCTCATCGGGACGCCTCCCCGATGGTGCCGGTGATCGCACTGGCGGCCACGGTGTAGGGCGAGCCCATGTAGATGTTCGCCTCGGGGCTGCCCATCCGGCCGGTGATGTTGAGGACGCCGGTGGAGATGCAGTTCTCGTCGGGTCGGAGGGGTTGTTGGTAACCGAAGCAGAAGTCGCAGCTCGACTCGGCGATCGTCGCCCCGGCGGTGCGCAGGACGTCGAGGATCCCCTCCGCCTCGGCCTGGGCGAACACCTTCTTGGACGTCGGGACGATGTTGAGCTCGACCGACGGTGCGACCTTCTGCCCGTCGAGCACGAGGGCGGCCGCCCGGAGGTCCTCGATCCGTCCGCTGGCGCACGACCCGATAAAGGCCCGGGTGATGGGGGTGCCCTCGAGCTCGGCGGCCGTAGAGGTGTTGGCCACGCGCGCCGAGCCCGGCCGGACGACGCGGGGCACGAGCGTCGACAGGTCGATGCTGTGGCGTGCGGCGTAGGTGGCGTCGGCGTCGGGGTAGACCGGCTCGAACTCTCCGCGAGCGACCTCGCCGGCGTAGGCGATCGAGACGTCGTCGGGCTCGAAGATCGCCGACACCGCGCCGGTGAACATCGCCATCCCGCACAGGCCCTGCCGGTGGTCGATCGCCATGTCCCGGGCGCCGGGACCGCCGAACTCCATGACCTGGTGGGCGCAGCCGTCGGCGCCCACCAGCTCGATGATGGTGTGGACCAGATCGCGACTGTCCACCCCGTCCGGGAACGTCCCCGTGAGCTCGAACCGGGTGGTCCGGGGGATGTCCACGTGCACCTGCCCGGTGACCCAGGCCTCGATGAGGTCGCGTCGGATGCCCCAGCCGAGGGCGTTGAAGGCGCCCACCCCGCTGATGTGGCCGTCGAAGTGGACCAGGAAGTCACCGGGGGTCGCCAGGCCGAGCTCGGCGGTCAGTTGGTGGCCGATCCCCTCGGCCTCGTGGAGCTCGATGCCGTAGAACTCGCACCAGTCCCGGGTCACCTGGTGGACCTCGGTCTCCCGCTGGTCCTTCCTGGTGAGCATGTGGTCGATGAACACGACGTACCGGCCGGGGTCCTCGAGCCGGGTGATGCCGAAGTCCTCGTGCATCTGCCGGAACATGACGTCGGTGTACCCGGGGAAGTCGTAGGCGATCATTCGCGAGGGCCGGACGGCGTGGTTCTCCCCGGCGTGCACGGTGGCCTGGTCGGTGGTCCTGGCGAGGATCTTCTCCGCGATGGTGAAGCCCATCGGTCATGCCCCCTTCGCGGGTAGGTACTCGTTCTGCATGGCCTCGACCTCGGGGAAGCCGATCATCTCGACGAACTCGTGGTGCGCCATCGCGTCCGCGCTCACCTCGGCGGGGGGTTCACCCGCCGCGAGGCGACCCAGCACGGTGCGGGCGGCGCCGGTGGTGGCCATCAGCAGCTGGGTGGGCAGAAGCGCCAGCCGCACGCCGATTTGATCCAGGACCTCGGGCGTGAACTCCCGCTCCGTCCAGGTGGACGCGGTCAGTGTGGCCATGAGGGAGACCCCGACCTCGGTGTGGCAGCGCTGCCATTCCTCGACGGTGCTGAAAGTCTTGGTGACCGGCATGATCATGTCGGCGCCGGCCTCGACGTAGGCCCGGCCGCGCCGGAGTGCCTCGTCGCCGGTGGCGTCCGTGCGGGCGATCAGCAGGACGTCGTCCGGGGTGTTGTCGCGGACGGCGCGGATCTTGCCGACGGCCTCGGGGACGGGGATCAGGTCGACGGGGTCGCCCACGCAGATCGGGCAGGACTTGGGGGAGACCTGGTCCTCCATGAACATGCCCTGCACGCCGGCCTTGACGAACATCGTCGCGGTGCGGGCGGCGTTGACGGCGTTGCCGTAGCCGGTGTCGATGTCCGCGACCACCGGGAGGCTCGACGCGGCGGTGATGGAGCGGATCGCGGTGAGGTTCTCGCTCATCGTGTAGAGCTCGGCGTCGGGGAGCCCGAGGGCGGCGGAGATCGCGAAGCCGGAGGCACACAGTGCGTCGAAGCCGGCCTGCTCGGCCAGGCGCGCCGTCAGTCCGTCCCAGACGCCCGGCGCGTACACGACCCCTTCTGATGTGAGGTGCTTCAGGGTGGGCGCGGTCATCCGGGCTCACCTCCATTTCGTATAGCGGAACGCATTTCGTCATGCGATACGAAGCTAAACGTGGTCCGCGTCACATGTCAAGTGCGGGCGCGCGGGCTGGCCGCGAAGTCGGCTGCCTACGATGGACGAGGTCACCCCGTCACCCGGACAGAACAGGACCTCCCCGTGCCCAGTCCGCCCAGGCCCACGTCGCCCGGATCAGACGCGTCGCAGAGCAGGGAACTGGTGGGCGCGCTCCTCAAGGCCTGCGCGCTCCTCGACCACTTCGGGGCGGACCGCTCCACGTGGACGCTCAACGAGCTGACCGAGGTCAGCGGCATGAACAAGACGACGGTGCACCGGCTGATGGCGACCCTCATCCACGCGGGGTGGGTCGACCGGACGCCCGAGGGCGGCTATCGGGTGACCGTGCGACTGTTCGAGATCGGCGCCTCGGCGCTCGCGGATCTGGACATCCGCTCGGCCGCGCGGTCGTTCATGACGGGCCTGGTCGCGGAGTTCGGGGACACGGCGTACCTCATGGTCCCGGCGGAGGAGGGCGCCGTGTGCATCGACAAGGTGGAGGGGAGCGGGAGCCTCGTCGTCGCCGGTATCAACGTCGGGACCGTCCTTCCGTACCACGCCGCGGCCGGACCGGTCGCGATGCTGGCCCACTCCCCGGAGCTGCGCGAGGCCTGGATCCGGCAGGGTCTGAGCACCTACACCCCCCGCACGGTCCACGAGCCGGGCGCCCTGGCCGCCCATCTGGACGAGGTGCGCGCCGCCGGCTACTCGCTGAGCGAGTCCGACTTCCTCGAGGGGGTGTCCGCCGTGGCCGCACCGATCCTCGACGACGCGGGGGCGGTCCTGGGGTCGATCAGCATCGGGGGGCGCTCCGAGAACTTCACGGACGAGATCCTCGAGGCCAAGATCGCCCGGGTCAGGCGGGCGGCCCACCGGATCTCGTCCGCCCTGCAGGCCGCGCGAGGGTGACGGCCGCGGGTCGGGAGGGTGGGTAGGGGTACGACGACGCCAACGTCGGCCCCTGAATCGTCGGAGGTCGCCGCTCGCGGGAAGGTCAACTACTCTTGACATAAAAAGTCAAGGCTGGTTAACATCGGTCCATGGCAGTCCGAGAGTCCGATGCGGCCGGATCGAACCCGGTCCGGGAGTGCCGCAAGGTCCAGCGGGTCACCCAGGCCGAGCTCGCCGAGGCGGTGGGTGTCAGTAGGCAGACGATCATCGCGGTCGAGCGGGGCGACTATTCGCCGTCGGTGTATCTGGCGATCCGTATCGCGAGGACCCTGGGGCGGTCGGTCGAAGAGCTTTTCACTCTGGAAGAGGAGTCCCGATGAATCAGCGCAGCAGCGTGTTCGACAGGCTGTCGGACCGGGTGATGAATCTCGACAGCCCGGCGTACGGGGACGAGCGCGAGCGCACCGTGTTCATGGAGGCGAGTGCATTCGGACTCTCGGTCGGTCTGTACGCGGGGCTGGCGGGGTCCGTCGTGTCCGCGGCGTTCGGCCTGATCCTCCTGCCGACGGTGCTCCTCGTGCTCACGATCCTGCCCGCGGCGGCCACCCAGTGGTACGCGCGGCGGCGGGGAGTCCACCTCAACGCCCTCGCCGAGAAGTCCGGGGCCAGGTCGACGATGGTCACCATGGTCGCGGTGTGCGCACTCATGGCCCTGACGTTCGCCGCGATGACCTACACCGTCTTCGCCGGTCAGCCACTCCTGCCCTTCCCCTCGGTCACGGTGACACCGGGGGATGGCCCTCTCGGGGGTGCGGCACAGGGCGCCGTGGTCGGTGGGATGGTCGGAGCGGTCGCCGGGATCATCGGTTCGATTCTGAGCTACCGCAAGGCGAACCGCCGGAAGTAGCAGCGTCCTCCGCGCGGGCGGCCCACCGGATCCCGTCCGCCCGGCAGGCCGCGCGAGGGTGACCGGTGCGGGGGAGAGCGTCGGTGACGACGACGACAACGCCCGCAGCCACCCGGGGCCGAGCCGCCGCCCGGTCGAGCAGGACACGCCGCGTCGAGAAGTCGTCCGGTCGCTGACCGACCACCCTGTCTCCCCGGCACAACTGCCCGGCCTTTCTTTGGCGTCCCGGGCCGTTCTCAGGCACCTGGCCACTCCATAGTGTTGCGGATCACACCGATCCCCATCACTACGAAGGTTGCCGGATGCCCATGCACACTGACCTGCTCGGATACTTCGTCTGGAACCGGACCGAGGGTCTCGACTCGCCCTTCGCCCGGGACGAGAGCACGGCGCTGACCTCCCGCGAGTTCTCGCAACTCGTGGCGGCGTACGCCCGGATCCTCACGAGCCACGGCGTCGGCGAGCGGGACGTCGTGGCGGTACACCTGTCCAACCGGGTCGAGTTCCTCGTCACCGTGATGGCGGCCTGGAGCCTGCGTGCCGTCGCGACGCCGGTCAACCCGGTCCTGGCCCCGGCGGAACTCGAGCACCAGCTCGGGGACTCCAACACCCTCGTCGTGGTGACCGAGTCGCCGGACGCCATCCGCGCGCTCACCGTCTCGCCGACGGTGCTCGATGTCGCCGAGTGCCCCACCACCGGCGAGACGATGCCCACCGCCACGTGCACGCCGGAGGACACCGCGCTGCTGGTCTACACATCAGGGTCCACCGGACGCCCCAAGGGTGTCGAGCTGACCCACGCGAATCTCGAGCACATGACCCGCGCGCTGGCCGAGCATGTCGACGCCCGCCCGGACGAGCACTGCCTGCTGGTCCTGCCGCTGTTCCACGTCAACGCCATCTGCGTGAGTTTCCTCCTGCCCGCCGCCGTGGGGGGCCGCCTCACCCTGCTCCGGCGCTTCAGACCGGAGACCTTCCTCGACGCGATCGAGGAGCACCGGCCGACGTACTTCTCCGCCGTTCCGGCCATCTTCGCGACCCTCGCCGACACCCCGGGCGCCGAGAACCGGGATTTCTCCTGCCTGCGGCGCGCGATCTGCGGCGCGGCCCCGGTCTCCAGGGAGCTCCTCGACCGGGTGACGGGCGTCCTCGGCATCCCGGTGGTTGAGGGGTACGGCCTCACCGAGGGGACCTGCGCCTCCACGTGCAATCCGCCGGGTGGCCCGATCAAGGCCGGCACCGTCGGGATCCCCCTGCCCGGGATCAGCGTCAAGGTCGTCGATCATGACGGCGGTGAGCTGCCCGTCGGCCACGCCGGCGAGGTGATGATCTCGGGCCCCACGGTGATGAAGGGCTACCTGGGGATGCCGGACGCCACCGCCGAGACCATCGAGGACGGATGGCTGCGCACCGGTGACGTCGGGAGGTTCGACGCCGACGGCTACCTCACGCTGGTCGACCGCATCAAGGACATGATCATCCGGGGCGGGGAGAACCTGTACCCCAAGGAGATCGAAAACGCGCTGGCCACGCACCCCGCGGTGCTCGAGTGCGCGGTCGTCGGAGCACCGCACCAGACCTACGGGGAGATCCCCGTCGCCTACGTCGTGACCTACGCGGACACCGACGTCACCGAGGACGATCTCCTCGAGGCCGCGCGCGATCGCATCACCAAGATCAAGCTGCCCGCGGCCATCCACTTCGTCGACGAACTGCCCCGCAACCCGGTCGGCAAGATCGACAAACCCTCACTGCGTCGCGTCGCCGCTCTCACATAGCGCCGCGCCGCCTTCCCCCACCACAACCGAGACCACAGGAGCACATCATGGGATTCACGCAGGGCGTTCCGCCCGACATCGAGCCGGCGGAGTTCAACGGGCTCCCGCTCATGGAGCGGGTGCGGATCGCGCACACACACTGGGTGGACCACGGGTTCGGCACACCCAAGATGATCAACGTCATCTACCTGGTCAAGGTGCTGATCCTGCAGATCGGCATCGGGATCACGCTGGCCACCTTGAGCTCCGGATTCAACCCGCTCGACGTGGGGAGCTGGTGGAACGAGCTGATCGTCTACCAGAAGGCGATCCTGTGGACCATGCTGCTGGAGATCATGGGCCTGGGCGGCACCTGGGGTCCACTGTGCGGCCGCTTCAAGCCCATGACCGGCGGTGTCCTCTACTGGACCAGGGTGGGCGGCATCCGGCTCCCACCCTGGCCGGACAGGGTGCCGGGCACCCGAGGGGACCGTCGCTCGCTGTTCGACGTCGTGCTCTACTGCGTGATCCTGGCCAACCTCCTGCTCGCGGTGGTGCTCCCCGGGGTCGCCGCGCGGGGGATGGCGGACCAGTCGGTGGTCAACCCCATCGTGGTGATGCCGCTGGTCGTCCTCCTGGTGGTCATGGGCCTGCGGGACAAGGTCATCTTCATCGCCTCCCGCGGTGAGCAGTACTACCCCGCGATCGTGTTCTTTACGTTCCTGCCGTTCGTGGACATCGTGGTGGCACTCAAGCTGCTCATCGTGGCGGTGTGGGTCGGCGCCGGCGTCTCCAAACTGGGTAAGCACTTCTCCCACGTGATCCCGCCGATGATCAGCAACACCCCGTGGGTCGTCTTGAAGTCGGTCAAGAGGGCGCACTACCGCAGGTACCCGGAGGACCTGCGCCCCTCCAGGATGGCCTCCGGCATCGCGCACGTCCTGGGGACCCTGGTGGAGATCGTGGCGCCGCTGGTCCTGCTGTTCTCGACCAACATCCACCTCTCGATCGGCGCCGCCGTTCTCATGGTGTGCTTCCACCTGTTCATCTTCTCCACGTTCCCGTTGGCGGTCCCGCTCGAGTGGAACATCCTGTTCGCCTTCGCCACGATCGTGCTGTTCCTCGGATTCCCCAACCAGGACGGATTCGGCGTCACGGACTTCTCCAGCCCGTTCCTGCTGGCCCTCATCGTGGCCGGCCTGGTGTTCTTCCCGATCCTGGGCAACCTGCGGCCCGACCTGGTGTCGTTCCTGCCGTCCATGCGCCAGTACGCGGGCAACTGGGCCACCGCGCTGTGGGCGTTCGCGCCGGGTGCCGAGGCCAAACTCGACGAGTTCATCGACCGACCGGCCAAGACGACTCCCGTGCAGCTCGAGTCGATGTACGAACCCGACGTGGCACGGATGACGCTCGACCTGACCCTGGGGTGGCGGTCGTTGCACAGCAACGGGCGCGGCCTGTTCTCCCTGCTCATGCACCATCTGGGGGAGGACCTGGAGAACTATGACGTCCGCGAGGCCGAGTTCGCGGCCAATACGATCATCGGGTTCAACTTCGGCGACGGCCATCTCCACGACCACCGTCTGATCGCGGCCATCCAGAAGCGGGTCGGGTACGCCCCCGGCGAGTTCGTGGTGGTGTGGATGGAGTCGCAGCCCATCCACAAGGGCACCCAGCAGTACAAGATCATCGACGCGGCGCTCGGGATCATCGAGGAGGGGTACGTCATGGTGGCCGACGAGGTCGAGGCGCTCCCGCACCTGCCCAACGGACCCATCCCGCGCTACACCACGTGGCGGGCCGAGACGGGTGGGCAACCCACGGCCGGCCGGCGCACGGCCGACCACCACGCGGCCGACCACAACTCGCCGAGCAAGCCCACGGCCGCTCACCACACGATGAGCGAGCCCACGGCCGACGAGGCGGTCAGCTCATGAGGTAGTCGCGCGCCCTGAAGTCGCGGCGACCGCCGAGGGGAGCCGGAGAGCTCTCCACCCACCACTACGCCGGAGGAGAACAATGAGTACCGCCACCATCGTGGGCAGCGGCCCCAACGGGCTGGCCGCCGCCGTCCACCTCGCACGACAGGGGGTCGACGTGACGGTCCTGGAGGCCGCGGACACGATCGGTGGCGGTACCCGTTCCGGCGAACTGACCGTCCCCGGGCTGATCCACGACCACTGCTCGGCCATCCATCCGATGGGGGCGGCCTCGCCCTTCCTGCAGACACTCGGACTGGAGCGCCACGGCCTGCGGTGGCTCCGCCCGGAGATCGACTGTGCTCATCCGCTCGACAACGGCGACGCCGGGCTCCTCCACACCTCGGTGGCCCGCACGGTGGCCGAGCTGGGTGAGGACGGCCGCGCCTGGCACCTGCTGTTCAACGATCTGGCCCGGGACTTCGACATCCTCGCCGGCGAACTGATGGGCCCGTTCCTCCATGTGCCCAGGAGGCCCGACAAGTTGGCGCTCTTCGGTCCCCGCGCCCTGGCGCCCGCGACGGTCCTGGCCAGGCTGTTCCGCACCGAGCGTGGGCGGGCCCTGTTCGGCGGGCTCGCCGCCCACGTGTACTCCCGTCTCGACCGGCCCGCGAGTTCTGCGGTCGGGTTGATGATCGGCGCCTCGGGCCACAAGTACGGGTGGGTGGTGGCCGAGGGGGGCTCGCAGGCGATCGCCGATTCGCTCGCCGCCGATCTGGCCGACCACGGCGGACGCATCCACACGGGGGTGCGCGTCTCGTCGTCGTCGGATATCCCCCCGGCGGACCTGGTCCTCCTCGACACCTCCCCGGGCACCGCCCTGCGGGTCTACGGCTCGCGGATGCCCGATCGGATCGCCTCGTCGTTCCGACGCTTCACCGCCGGCCCGGCGGCCTACAAGGTGGACTACGCCGTCACCGGAGGGGTTCCGTGGCGCAACGCCGACTGCGGGAGGGCGGGGACGGTGCACCTCGGCGGGGGCTTCGACGAGATCCACCGGGCGGAGAAGGCATGCGCGCTTGGCCGGATGCCGGAGCGGCCGTTCGTGCTGGTGGGCCAGCAGTACCTGGCCGACCCCGGCCGGGCCGCCGGGGACACCGTCCCGCTGTACGCCTACGCGCACGTGCCCGCCGGCTACCCGGGAGCGGCGGAGGAGGCGATCACCGCGCAGATCGAGCGATTCGCCCCGGGGTTCCGCGACCGGATCGTCGCCACCCACGTCACGCCCCCGTGGCGTCTGGAGGCGCAGAACGAGAACCAGCGGGGCGGCGACATCGTGGGCGGGTCCAACGCCGGACTGCAGGTGGTCTTCCGCCCCAGGATCTCCGCCGACCCCTATAGCCTCGGGATCCCGGGTGTGTACCTGTGTTCGGCCTCGACGCCGCCGGGTGCCGGCGCCCACGGGATGCCCGGGTACAACGCCGCGCGCGCGGCACTGAAGTATCTCCGGACGTAGACGGGAGCGCCGGTCGCGATGAGTGCTGAACATGATGAGTGCCGGACGTGATGAGTGACCCCCACCGGGTCGGGCCCTCCGACGACGACGAGGGGGCGGCCTCGAGCGTGTTGGCCGACCTCGCGCGTGAGCTCTCGGAGGACATCGACGCGGTGGTCGCCGGCGTGACCGGGTACATCGCGGACACCATCGAGGACCTGTCCGCCGAGACCGGGCTGATGGATCTGCTCACGGCGAGTGTGCACGGCAACGTGAGCACGATCCTGCACGTCATGGGCAACAAGATCCCGCTTGACCATCTGCAGCCCACCACCGCCGCGGTCGAGTACGCCTTCCGCCTGGCCCAGCGGAACGTCTCGGCCAACGCCCTGGTGCGCGCCTACCACCTGGGGGCCCACGAGATGCAGCGCGTGGTCCTGCAGCGGATGGAGACCAGGGATCTCGCGCCGCAGCGCACGATCGACGTGATCTCCGAGTTCGCCACGATGGAGCACCAGTACATCGACTGGATCATCCGCTACGTCCTCAACGCGTACGAGTCCGAGCGGCAGCGCTGGAGCGACATGCCGGGCAGTGTGCTGGTCTCGGCGATCGAGGACCTCATGACCGACCCGGGAAGCGGTGCGACGCGGTTCGAGACCAAGACCGGATACGCGCTCAAGCGGACGCACCTGGCCGTGATCGCGTGGGATCCCGATCCGGAGAGCTCCGCCCGCCGGTTGCACAGCAGGATCCTCGCCGCGGCCGGGGTGATCGACGCCCCCGCGCCCCCGCTGCAGGTCACGATCGACGAGACGACCGTGTGGAACTGGATCCCGGTCGACGCCGCCGCGGTGCGGACGCTCGACCTGACCAGGCTGCGGGAGTCCATGGGCGGCGCCCACCTGGCGATGGGTGAGCCGCTGTGGGGGCCGGACGGGTTCAAGCGCAGCCACGAGCAGGCCCGGATCGCGTTCGGCTGCGCCACCGCCCCGGGGCGAAGGTCGCGTGCAGTGACCAGCTACGCCGAACCGGGCCTGGCGGCGATGTCGCTGATCGCCAAGGACACCCCGGAGGCGCGGATCTGGGTCCGGGAGACGCTGGGCCCGCTGGCCGCCGACACCCCGCAGGCGGCGGAGTCCCGGGAGACCCTGGCCACCTACCTCGCCGAGAACCGCAGTCTGATCCGGACGGCGGAGTTGCTCCACGTGCACAAGAACACCGTGCGTTACCGCATCACCCGGATCCTCGCCGATCTCGACGCCGAGCGGCGGGTGGGGGACACCCTTGACCTCGCCCTGGCGTTGCGGGTCCACGAGCACCTCGGCCACGGGCCCTGAGCGGCGGTCCGTCGACCGGTCGTGCCTCGAGTCCCTCCGGTGGCATAGTGGCAATCGCAGCACCCATCGTGTCCGGGCCAGTCCGGGCACGTGGCGACACCGCACGAATCCGTGCAGGTCAACACCTGCACCGACGAGAGGATCGCACATGGCTATCAGTGACGACGACATGACGACCACCGGCAACTCGGGCGAGGGAGTCGCCGACGGCGGCTCGAACCCGCAGGGCCATGACGGCGGGGCCGACGGCTCGGCCAACAAGGGCGAGGGCACCGCCGACGGTGGCTCGAACCCGGGCGGACACGACGGTGGAGCCGACGGCGCGGCCGGCTCGGGCGAGGGCGTCGCCGACGGCGGCTCGAACCCGGACGGGGCCGATGGCGGCGCCGACGGCACGGCCTGAGTAGTAGTGCTCGAGCGGTGCGTCGCATGCGGGCGGGATGAGTTCGCGGCAGCGGTCTGGGGTCAGCGGCCCCTGCTGACGCCGGCGGCCGAGTTGCCGCGCGACTTCTCCGATCTGCTGTCTCCGCAGATGGTCGACGAGATCATCGCCGAACGTGGGGTACGCACACCCTTCGTCCGGATGGCGCGGGAGGGCACGCTCGTCGACCGGGCGTGCTTCACCCGCGCCGGCGGGTTCGGCGCGCAGATGCCCGACCAGATCGACCCCGACGGCGTGCTCACGCAGTTCGCCGCCGGGGCGACGATCGTCCTGCAGGGACTGCACCGGTTCTGGCCGCCGATCATCGACTTCGTCCGCGGCATGACCTCGGATGTCGGCCACCCGGTGCAGACCAACGCGTACATCACCCCGCCCGCGAACCGCGGGTTCGATCCGCACTACGACGTGCACGACGTCTTTGTCCTGCAGGTCTCCGGCACCAAACGGTGGCGGGTGCACGAGCCCGTCCACCACCACCCGCTGCCCGATCAGCCCTGGACCGACCACCGCGAGGCGATCTCTGAGCGGGCGTCCGATGAACCGGTCATCGACGCGGTGCTCGAGCCGGGGGACTCCCTCTACCTGCCGCGCGGCTGGGTCCACTCCGCCGAGGCGCAGGGCGACACCTCCATCCACCTCACCGTGGGCGTGGCCCCCTTCACCGGGCACGATGTCGCGACGGCGATGATCGAGGCGCTGGCCTCGGAGGAAGAGCTGCGCGCGTCGCTGCCGTTCGGACTCGCCCCGGTCGATGCCGCTTCGACCGCGGAACACACTCGCGAGGTCCTGGACGTGCTGGCCCGGCTGATCGCCGAGAAGCAGGAGCACCTCAGCGATCTCGCCGGCGACGCGCTGGCGACGCAGTTCCTGGACCTCACACGACCCGCCCCGGTCCGCCCGCTCGCCACGCTGGACGCCGTCGCTGCCCTCGGTCCCGAGACCCGGGTGCAGTGGCGCGACGGGCTGCACGGGCGGCTGGACTACGACGGCTCCGATTCGGAGACTGTCGTGCTGAAGTTGCCCACCAAGTCAATCTCCTTCCCGGCGGTGTGCGAACCCGCCCTGCACGCCGTCCTCGAGGGCGCTCCCGTGAGCGCCGGAACTCTGCCTGGTCTCGATGCGGCGGACGGTCTGGTGGTTCTCCGGCGGTTGCTGCGGGAGGCAGTGCTGGTGCCGCTGTGAGGGCGGTGGTGCTGTGACCAGGCCGGCGGACTGGGAACCGTGCAGCGTGTCCGCGCTGCGACGGGGCGATCGTCTGGAGGGCTCGGGCTCGCGGGGGATGCGCTGGCTCATGCTCGAGCTCTGCGGCCCCTGGGGGCATTCGGCGTTGCTCGAGTCCCCGGCGCTATTGCCGTCCGAGCTGGGTCGGCAGATCGCCCAGCGCGCCCAGGCCGCCGACATCCGGGTTGCCGCCATCCGCCGGCCCGGTAAGCGCTCCGAGCAACGACGGTGGCGGTGGGCTCTGGCCGATGCCCGGCCCGGTCAGGAATCGCTGCGGTGGGGAGAGGTCGACGGGCCGAAGGGGTACGCCGATATCCCCCTCGACGGCTCCGTCGGCACTCCAACCGATACCCCTTTGGTCGCGATCTGTGCCCATGGCAAGCACGACCAGTGCTGCGCGGTTCGGGGACGCAAGGCCACGGCTCTGATCGCGGAGCGCTATCCGGAGGCGACCTGGGAGTGCTCCCACCTGGGCGGTGACCGCTTCGCGGCAACGATGATCGTCCTGCCGGACGGGCTCTTCTACGGCCGCGTCGACCTGGCCGAAAACCCGGCCGACATCATCGACCGCTACACCGAGGGCCGGGTTGAACCGCGCCACCTCCGCGGCCGCAGTAGTTACCCGGCCGAGGTGCAGGTTGCGCAGCACCATGCCCGCGCGGCGCTCGGTGACGACCGGATCGATGCCTTCGCTCCGCTGGACGTCGTCGAATCTGATGGCCACCTCGACGTCACTCTCGAGGGCCCGCACGGCCCGGTCGAGGTGCGCCTGCGGGAGACCTTTTCCGAGCCGATCTTCACGATGTGTCAAGCGCGAACGCCTGGCCCAGTAAAGGGGTGGGAGCTCCGCGGGGTCAGTGTCGCCGGTCAGCGTGACTAAAGATGCGACCGGCCCACGGGCGCCGCGACCGACTTCACGCGCGAGTTCCAGCACTTCATCACCGACTACGCGTGGGGCGGCAACTGGCCGAGCCCGGGACCGGACCGGCGGGCGCCGTCGACGATCACGCTCACCGACCCGGTTCTGCGGGGCCGTCACGAGTAGCTCGCGATGCGCCTGCGGGCGGCCCAAACCGACCAGCTGGCCCTGCACAAGTTAGAGGAGCTGCCGTAATAGAACGCGATCTGACGTGGAGTTCCCGAAGCTAACCCAGCGTTCCGGACCGCGAAGCAGAAGCCGGAGGGGTGAGGGATCGGTTAATGTCCGGCGACGGGCCGGCTCGGTGGTTGCTGCGGCACAGCCTGCCGCGAGTCGCGAGAGGTGGCCGCCCGGGCGGATGTTAGTGTCACGAGAAAGCCGATGTCAGCAAGACCGACTCCCGGGCCTTGAGCGGTGTGGATGAGTTCGTTTCGGCGGTGTCCGGCGGCATTCGATCGGCCGCCGGAACGCGAGTGCCGCGGGCGCCTTGCCGGACTCTGCCGGGTTCCTGTGTCTGACCTGTGGGTCACTATCGTCGAGACCATCGGCTGAGCAGGACAGTCTCGAGGAAGTAGAGAGAACCGCCACGTGAATCCCGGAGTCGCGATCGCATCCGTCACCCCCTCGGCCGCCAGGCTCACGGAATCCCTGAGGGATATCGGGTACGACTTCAGTTCGGCCGTCGCCGATCTCATCGATAACTCGGTGAGTGCGGGTGCCGGGAAGATCCGGGTCGTCATGGATTTCGAGGGTGAAGAATCCCGGGTGCTCATCTGTGACGACGGGCTCGGCATGTCGGTGAACGGTGCTCTCGAATCGCTCCGGTTCGGGAGTCGCCGGGACTACGAGCTCGGTGATCTCGGTAGGTACGGACTGGGTCTTAAGACCGCTTCGCTCTCACAGGGACGGTCGGTGACCGTCGTCAGTCGCACCGCACGAATGAAGGAACCCCAGATCCAGAGGTTGGACCTCGATCTCATAGCCGAGCGCGATGACTGGATCGTCGTGGTCCCGCATTCGGATGCCGCCACGACCAGGGCTCGTGAGCTGCTGGCAGGTGAGCCGGGGACAGTGGTGATCTGGGAGAAGCTCGACCGGATACTGCCGGCCAGGCAGGCGACCGGTGGGTGGGCCAAGAGGCGGTTCGACAGTCTGCGCGAGAAGCTCAGGTCGCACCTCTCAATGGTGTTCCACCGCTTTCTGGTCGGCGAAGGGACCGCTCGGAAAATCGAGATCTGGGTGGACGACCAGCGCCTGACTCCGTGGGACCCGTTCCAGCGAGACGAGCGGGAGGTGAAGGAACTCGGACCGGAGTCGTTCGAGGTGATGGTCGGCGACCGTGCCGGAAAGGTTCATCTCCGCCGCTTCATCCTGCCGTCACGCAACGCCTTCTCGTCGCCCGAGGCGTTCGAGTCGGCGTCCGGTCCGCTCAAGTGGAACCGTCAGCAGGGCTTGTACATCTACCGCGCCAACCGGCTCGTGCAGTGGGGTGGTTGGGCCGGGACCCGAGCGCTGGACGAGCATACGAAGTTGGCGCGGGCATCGGTCGATTTCGACACCGACCTGGACGCGGCGTTCAACATCAACGTGGCGAAGATGCGGGTCGCTCTGCCCCCGCAGCTCAAGCAGATGCTCGGACGCCCGATCTCGGAACTATGCATTCTCGCGAACAACGCCTATCGGGTCGATGCCCCGCGTAGGCGCAACAACGGGGCGGCCGGCATGCCGAGCGAAGTGTCCAACGGCGCGGAGATCGGACTGGCGATCAAGGCCGCGCTCGTCCGGACCGGTAACTTCGACGCTCTCAAGCAGATCTCGGAATTGTTGAAGAAGGAGTCGCCGGAGATGGCGAAGTCTCTCGGTCTCTGACCTCAGAACAGCGAGGTCGGTTCGTCCCGCTTGTCGTTGGCGTACGCACAGTGGTCGGACAGCGGGCACATACTGCATCTGGGCTGGTCGATGGTACAGACCGATGCTGCGAGCTCGATCAGGCCGAGCTGGGCATCACGCGACTCCTCGCCGATTCCGACCAAACGCGCGACCGCCAGGCGACCGTCGGTCAGCTTGTTCCGCTTGTCCACGTCGTTCCCCAGGAACCGACTGGCCACTCGGAGAATGCCCTTACCGGTGAGGATGGGCTCTTCTGACTCCTGCCTGTCCTCGTCAGCTGTCGGCACGGCCAGCTCGGCCAGGTCCGCGGTGGACGCGGGTATCGTCGGAAGCGCGGTGCGGTCGATTGTGGGCGACCAGAGGGCGTCCGGAGCGTCGGCCATCTGCCCGGCCAGATCACTGAGCTGGTCCGCGCGCGTGGAGCGTCCAACTCCGTCAGCCATGTTCCTGAGGATGGCAAGAGCATCGTCCGCGGGTAGGGAGCCCCGAGGGACATCGAGCGCTGCGATGACAGGGAAAAAGCTCCGCGTGACGGTCCGAGACGCTCGGGCGAGGAGTATCTCACTGGCGACCAAGACCCACCGCGAGCCGGATCGAAACCACGGGAGGGCGAGATCGTCCTCTCCGCGGCTCCGGTACCAGGTCGACATCCTCTGCGATATCTCGCGTGTATTGAACGGCATCGACCGGCCGGCCGCCAACGCTGATCGAATCGACTTGCCCACGGCCTCGGTGACCAGAGGGGGGACGGCGTTACCGATCTGCTTGAACGCGGCGGAAGGTGGCCCCGAAAAGCGGAAGTAGTCGGGGAAGGACTGGATGCGCGCGGCCTCCCGGACGGTGAGCGTCCGTGGCTGGCGGGGATGGATGTACCAGTACCCGTCCTTGGCGATGTGCGCGGTGATCGTCCTCGAGAGGTCGTTCTCATCGAGACGTTTGTACTTGTCGTCGAAGATGTCGTTGCGGTACCGCTGGTGCTCGGGCGCGAGGTCGGAGTACTTGGTCTTGTGCGTCATGGTCTCGAACGCTGCGCGATCGTCTTCGCGCACCGGACGCGTGATGTGGTCGAACAACTTGTGGGCGTCCGGACTCGTGACACCGCGTCGCATTCTCTGCTGATACTCGGTGACCGGGCCGTCGTACTCTGCCCAGCCCTCGGCGCCACCCTCTGGGCGCCATCCGCCCTCGACCTCGGGAAGCTCACCGATCGCGTTCCACAACGTTGTCTTGGTAGGGGCGTCAGCGGGCCACTCGAAGGCGACACCGTCGCGCAAGGCCACCACCAAGAGGCGCTGGCGCATCTGGGGAACGCCGTATCTCCACGTCTCCACGATGCGGGTGTGGACGGAGTAACCGTCCTGCTCCAGCTCTTCGACGATCGATCGGAAGATGAACATCTCGCGGTCGAGCGCGAGGTCCGGAACGTTCTCCATGAGCACAGCGCGAGGCCGCGCGACTCCGACGATCTCGAGGAAGGAACGCCAGAGATCCCGACGCTCATCGTGCGGATCGCGTTCCCCTAGCTGAACGCGGTGCCGGATCATGGATCGGCCCGCCTTGGAGAACGGTTGACAGGGCGGTCCACCGGCGATGATCTCGACGCGGGCCTCCTTGATCAGGCCCGCGACGCGTTCGACAACATCTGCGTCCGCGAGATCCCAGTCCAGCGACAAACCCGCGAAGTGGTGGGCGTGCGTGCGGACGGCGGCCTCGTAGTGGTCTGCACCGAGTATGACGTCGTAACCGGCCTCCTCGAGACCGAGGCTGATGCCCCCGGCCCCGGAGAAGAGATCCGCAGCGAGATGCGCACCACGCCTGCGCAGGGAACTGGCGAGTCGTTTGAAGTCTCCTACATCGGCGGAGTGGTGCTCATGTGGGGGCAGGTCGAGGAACGGGCCGCGGATTAGTTTGACGCCGTATGGCGTCGCCTTTCGGACCACGTCTCGCTCCTCTCTCTGGGTGACGACTCTCAACCGGAGAGTAGGCGCCGCCCACGACATTGCGAAAAATCGGGGGCTCCCGCTCCGAGTGTCGGAAGCAAACATTAGTATTCGATTAGCGTTTTTTACAAAGCCGGGAGGGCAAGTGGCATTCGAGGTCTCGGACGTCGACATCGAGGACTACCAAGATCAGGTGGACCTGGGTAAGTCGCCCGACCAGATCCTCAGGAAGTTCGTCGCCCGAGGGCGGACTGAGGAGCAGGTCCAGGCGATCCGTGCGATGTTCGAGATCAGGGCGGGAAGAATCAGGAAGATGGAGTCAGTGGGCGTCATCTCCGCCCGCACCGAGAAGACCGGCACCTGGTACTCCGGCGTGCAGCCTGAGGACGTCGCGTGGCCACTGCTTCGCACCCGGCTCGAGGCACAGCTGCCCGCAGACGCCGTCGAGTCCATTCACGAGGCATCGGATCGTGTCCTCGCGGAACTCGGCGCACCGGCTATCCCGGGGCGTGAGCTCCGCGGACTCGTCCTCGGGTTCGTGCAGAGCGGAAAGACCACCAGCTTCATGTCTGTGATCGCGAAGGCTGCGGATCGTGGATACCGATTCTTCATCGTCCTGTCAGGGATCACGGAGAACCTCCGCAGTCAGACGCAGGGCCGGATCGACGAGATGCTGATCGACGACAATCCGCAGTTCGTGACTCTCACGAATACCGACTCCGACTTCGAGGCGCCCGAACAGCTAAGCAAGATTGCGGCGGGGACCGACCTGAGGCTGATCGCAGTGGTGAAGAAGAACCCGCACCGTCTCAAGCGTCTTCTCGTCTGGCTGAAGAGTGCTCAGCGGGACGCGGACGCGTTCCCGATCCTTATCATCGACGATGAAGCCGATCAAGCCAGCATCGATGTAGGTCAGGGTCGCGTCTCACGAATCAACAGCCTCATACGGCAGCTACTGGAATTCGAGAGGTCGGGCTACATCGCCTATACCGCGACCCCGTTCGCGAACGTGCTGATCGATCCTGAGAACGCCAACGACCTGTACCCGAAGGACTTCATCGTCGATCTTCCCAAGCCCGAGAACTATTTCGGTTCGGCGGAGCTCTTCGGGCGTGGTCTGCTGGAGACCGATGAGTCCGAACCGGTCGACGGACTCGACGTGATCAGGTCGATTCCCGAAGAGCATGTCGACGAGGTACGTCAGCCCCGAGGGAAGGGAGCAGTCGAATCGTGGACCCCATCGGTTCCGGATTCTCTGCTCACCGCGCTGCGGTGGTTCATCCTGGCGACCGCGGCGAGGCGGGTGCGCGGAACGGGGAACAAACACTCCACGCTGCTCATTCACACCTCGATGCTGGGGCGGGCGCACGAAAAACTCGCGGAGGTTGTCTCGGATGCGATCGAAGCTGAGGCGGCCCAGCACCGGGCCGGATCGGCTCGACCACAGCTCCGCAGCCTATGGGCATCGGAGAGCACCGCGATCGACGCTGCGCGTTTTGGAAATACTGTGATCACCTTCGAAGACCTGGAAGCTGAGCTCGACGATGTCTTCGCGGATCTGCGGCTGGTGATCGACAACTACAGGTCCTCCGACAGGTTGCACTACGGGGATGAGCCCCAGGCCGTGGTGGTGATCGGTGGCAACACCCTTTCGCGCGGCCTCACTCTGGAAGGGCTTGTGACCAGCTATTTCGTGCGAGCTTCGAACGCTTATGACTCCCTTCTCCAGATGGGGCGGTGGTTCGGGTACCGGATGGGTTACGAAGATCTGCAGCGGGTGTGGATGACAGACGAGCTGAACGAGTTCTTCGTCGATCTCGCAACGGTGGAGGAGGAGTTTCGCCAGTTCGTGAAACAGTACGAGTTCGAGACGACCCCGGCGAAGGTCCGGCCCGTGATCAGGACGCATTCATCCTTGCTCGTAGCAGCAAGGAACAAGACCAGGTCGGCCCAGCGGGTATTCGTCAGTTTCTCGCAGGAAGTGCTGCAGACCATTCTCTTCGAGCACAGTGACTCCGACTGGTTGCGGACGAATAAGACCGCGACGTCCGAGCTGCTCTCTACGGCCGAATCCCTTGTCGGGCCGTGGCGTCCCTCAGTGATGACGGCGTCCGCGAAACTATTCCGCGATGTTCCGGTGGAGGCGATATTCGATTTCCTCGAGATGTATCAATTCCACCACGCCGCTACCCGGATGAAGGGCGAGCTGATCACAAAGTACATTCGGAAGCAGAGTGAGTTGTCGGCTCTGAGGAAGTGGAACGTCGCCGTGATGAGCAGTCCGAGTGGGCGCCACGAGCCGATCGAACTGGCGCCGGGAATGGCAGTGGTGCCCGTCGAACGTTCGAGGATGAAGCATCAGAACGGGGATCACGCTAACATCCGGACGTTGATCGGATCCATGGACCGATTGGTTGATCTGGACGTCGCTCCAGAGCAGAAGGAGTCGCTGCTGAGGGGTGACCTGTCGACCCCTGCGAAGAACCGGATCAGAGAAGAACTCGTCGGAGATCGAGGCCTTCTGATCGTCTATCCCATCGCAAGAGACTCGTCGCCGAAGTTGGACTACGCGGACACGAAGAAGGATTCGCAGAAGACGAGTCTCGATGCCGTTGACGACGTGATCGGCGTCGCTTTCCAGTTCCCGAAGGCGCATGACATCGGGTCCGCTGTTGAGTACATCGCGGTCCCGCCCCCGACTGAGGACTTCGAGGTTGACGACGTCCTCGCGCTCGATTCGGCCGATGAGGTGTACAAGTGACTCACAGTGACTCCCGGGAGCCGTCCAAGTCGACGTTCGCCTTCCTCGAAGCGGCCTTTAACCGCGGAGATATCGTCGTGCGTGAAACAGGCGTCGACGCCGAAGCCGGGCCCATCCGTCACGCAATAGACCCAGCAGGTCGAAGAATCCTCATGATCCCTATCTCTGAGGACGAGTTCGACGCCTTCGTCGACGACAGCGCCGGAACATCGGTATCCCTCCGGCGAGAGAGGTATGCAGAGGGGAATCGCATCGAGCCCTTCCTCGTTTTCCGGTGTGAACCTGTGTTTCTGCGCGACACCTTCGCCGCGTTCATTGACGATGTTCTCGACGAGTTCGAATCTGGCCCGTCCGTCTCTAACGGGTCGCCTGCCGCAGCACGGGTGGTTCTCGACCGGTGGAGGCGATTGTTCGCCACCCGCGGCGCAGGATTGTTGGCTGACAAGAATATCGTGGGTCTAGCAGCTGAGCTGCGCGTGCTCGTCGCACTCCTTCAAGAGGCCGGACCCACTGCTCTCGAATCATGGAGCGGTCCAGATGGTGCGGATCACGATTTCGTGCTGGTGAATTGCGTTGTCGAGGTGAAGGGAACTCAGCGAAAGACAGGTATGGAGGTGGAAATCAACGGGGTCGGGCAGCTCGACGTCCCCGAGGATCGCCCGCTCTTCCTCGCCGCGGCGCGGGTCGCGTTCTCACCGGCCGGCGACGTCTCGATTCCGGCGCTAGTGGATTCCGCTCTGGAGCTCGGGGCGGAATCCGAGTCCTTCGCGGAGAAGCTTCAAGCGGTGGGATATCACCACTCCCGCGCAGACGACTACGAGAAGAAGAAGATGGATTTCCTCGAGGATCGCTTCTACCGGATAGTTACGGATTTCCCGCGTATCGACCATGCGAGGCTCCGGGACATCCCGCATTCAGACCGGATCCGCAACATCTCCTACCTGCTCGACCTCACCGCTCACGAAACAGTCCCCGGGTCCCTTGACGTCGACGGAGTCCGGTCCTTCCTCAAGGAGCTCTTGTGAAACCGCTTTCCAGGTGGTCAGAGCCATTCGGCGCGCACGGCGGTTTCCACGCACATTCCGCGGGGCAGACCCTCGGACGTCCGGACCTCGACCATCATTCTCTGCTCTTCCGAGAGTCCGTCCAGAATAGTTGGGACGCTCGGAAGGACGAGCGACACGGGATCACGTTCCGGATGGATCTCCTCAAGCTGACGGTGACCGCGCGCAGCGCGTTGTTCGAGACGGTGCTGGCGGACTCTCCGGCCGCACTGCACTACGAGCGCATCGGCCCTGATCAAGCGTCGTCTCTGCTCGTCATCTCGGACCGCAGGACACGTGGCCTCGGAGGTCCGACGCGATCCGATGTGGCATTCAGCGGCCGCAAGGACTTCGTCGGCTTGGTGCGCAATATCGGGCGGAGCCAAGACAAGGCTGTAGGGGGAGGTACGTACGGCTTCGGGAAGGGGATTCTGTTCGAGACGAGCGCGGTGGGCACGATCGTCATCTACACCAGAACCCGTTTCGAGAACAGGCTCCAAAGCCGTTTCATCGCGGTCGGAATCGGCGATGACTACGAAGAAGCGGCGAAGCCGTATACCGGACGTCACTGGTGGGGTCGTCCAGACTCGCACGTGGGAGCCGAGCCGTACCTCGACACAGAAGCGGATGCTTACGCTGATGCCATCGGCCTCGATCTCCTCGGTGAGGACACGGGGACGTCCATCGGGATCGTCGCGCCGACCATCGATGGCGCGCTGATCGGAGCGGGGGACGTGGAGCGGCTGGCGAATGCCGCACTGGAGTGGGCGTGGCCGCACATGGTCGGCGAGCGAGGGAGGCCGACGATTCAGTTCGGGTTCAGTGCGGATGGCGCGGAGCTGGCGGTGCCGGAACCGAAACGACATCCCCTGTACAAGCACTACGCACGGGCGTACGAACTGGCGATTGCCACAAACGACGCGAACACCCGTTCCGCGAACAAGTTCGTCGACAAGTACCCGGATCTGATCGCGAGGATATGGTCCGAGCGTCCAAGAGTGGCAGCCGGCAGTCTCGCAGTCGCAAGGTTCACACCGAGGGGCCTTGCCATTGATGAACAGAAGCTGTCGAAGGTGGCGTTGATGCGCAACCCTCGTTTCGTCGTGAAGTACATGCCGGTCGAACGCGATCCTTCCGATCTCGAGATGGCCGGGGTGTTCATCGCGGACCCGGGAGTCGATGAACAGTTCGCCAGATCAGAACCGGTCGCCCATGATGACTGGCAGCCCGTGAGCCTCGGGAATCACCAGGCCAACATCGTCCGGATCTCCTTGAACCGGATCAAGAAGATGTTCAGCGACAGGGGCGCGGGGAGCGTGAGCGACCGGCCGGAGGAGCGGCATCTCAAGGGCGTCGCCGCGCTCTCCGCGCTCCTCGGGGACGTCGTCTCGGGCATCGATGGCGGGGGTCCCAGAGTGCAGCGACCGGCACCCCGACGGCCTCGGCCGCCGGCAACGAACACCAAGCCGCCGCTGGCGCATTCGGCGGTTGTTGAAGCTGTGCAGTTGAAGGTCGCCGACGGCGCGACGGTGGCCGAGTTCACGGTCAGGTTGCGGGTCGCGGAATCGCCTCTGCCAGTCAAGTTCACCGCGACACCGAAGGTCGTTCTGGACGGGGGTGGTCTGGAGTCGATCAGTGGCCTTCTCGGATGGAAGGAATCCGGTGAAGAGGCCGAAGCGGTCGGTGACCATCTCATCTGGGAGGTGCCCGGTGAACACCTGGTGACGGTATCGTTCCCGCAGCCCGATCAAGCGCGGTTGACATTGGACGTTCGCACCGAGGTGGTTGGACAGTGATCACGACAGCGGGCTTTCTCGAGCCTGATCCGGGGCTCTTCCAACTCGACGAACCTGTTTTCTCGGTGAACGGGTTCGAGATCGCTGACTCCGAGGCCATCGAGGGGTGGGATTATTCCGTTGATCTCGGCGTCAGCTGGGAGGTGGAGATCGACAAGGTGAGGCTCCTCGATCAGTGTGGGCTCGGCCCGTCGACCGATATACGACTCGGGTTCCGATGGCGTTCGAACAAGACGAACCTCTACAACTCGGGGCTTGGGGGAGCGGTGGTCCACGGAGGCAACCGCATACGGGCATCGATACCGTCTGACCGTACGGGGGGAGTCCTGCGAATATCTCTCTACGCCCTCGTCATGTCGGTTGAACCCACGGAGTGTTCGCCTCTAGCGGCCAGGCGTCCAGGCTCAATTCTGTGGGCCGAAGACAGGCAGGTGTTCCTCGAGGGCGCGGGTTCGCGATTCCCGCTCGTCGCTGTCGAGTTCCCGGCAGGGGAGATGCAGAAGGGAATGTGGGAGTTCGCCCCCACTTCCGTCGACCTCGGCGCCAGCGCCATGGGCAGCTTCAATTTGCGGCTCAACACGGCGCATCCTTCCGTCCGTAAGCTCCTCGATTCGCCGAACGCGGCGGAATCGAAGGTGCTGCAGACAGTTCTCAAGGCGGACCTACACCGCAATCTGATCAGCTGGGCCCTTCGCGAGGGACCAGAGATTCGTTCCTATGACGATGACACCATCGGCGGCGTGCTCTGGGCGACGTTCCGCCGCTATTTCGCAGAGACGGATTTCGAAGAGATGAGCAGTGCGATGGAGACAACCCCTTGGCGCGTAGAGGCGCGCATCCAAGCGGCGACCTCGGAGCCGACGAAATGAGGCCGGAGCTGGTATATCCCCGGATTCCGACTCAGGTCGCGATCGGGATTCTGCGGGAGTTCGAGGGGAAGAATCCGGACGACCTCCGACAGTCGTCGGCGACTGATCACCTTCGGGCCTACTTTCACCCGAATTACCCGTTCCAGGTCGAGGCGGAGACGCTGGTAGAGCTTCGCGCCGGGGTCGAAGGAATTGCCTGTAAGTACGGGTATCCGGACGAAGCGGGGGGAAAGAAGTCTGCCGCTGATTTCGACCGTGAGGTCGCTGCCTTTCTCGTTGAGAAGATGAACATCCTCCCGGTCGAGGCCGCTGTCGACGAGGTCTGGAACTTCTTCACCCTGGTGCTGCTGCCCCATGTCGGTATGTGGCGCTATCCGAACAAGCCCGGCGACTACGAATACGAGCGTCTCATCGGCAAACCCCGCAACGTCTTCCGCAAACTATGGTGGAGGGCGTACGTGCTCGGTCCCGAGCTGTCTAACAAGCTGGGGGAGGACGAGACGGTCGGCATCATGGAGCGTTCTTCTGTCGGGGGGAACCTCGAGTTGGCGCGTGCGATCGTCCGGTCGCATGACCGCGTGCGCTCCCAGTTCGACGGAGCATTGTCCTCGTCTGAGTTTCTCCGTACTGCCATGGTCAGAATTCGTGCGATCAACTCTGTTCGTGGGCTCACCTTCCTCCCAGATGACGTGCTGCAGCGAGAGATCGACATAGTGTTCAACGAGGTCCGCGATGCGTACATCAAGGCAGTCGAAACTGGTGAGGCGAAATCGGGTCGCCACCTGAGGCGGCTCGTTGCATCAGGTGCTTTCGGATAGTCGAGGCGACGTTGTCGGGGTCCTCGTGTTCCCAGAACCGAAGTACGGTCCATCCCCTCGAACGGAGGGTCTCGACAGTCCGTCGATCCCGCTGGGAGTTGGCCTGGAGCTTGGCGGACCACCATCCCGAGTTGCTCTTCGGGAGGGTTCCGTGATCGGGACACCCGTGCCAGAAACAGCCGTCGATAAACACTGCTAGCTTGTACTTCCGCCAGCCGATGTCGACCCTGAATCGCTCATCGGGCAGTGGGCGGAAATCGACCCTGTAGCGGACTCCCTCGGCGTGAAGGATTCGTCGGACCGCCATCTCGCATCCGGTATCGCGTCGCTTCTGACGGGACATGTTGAGACGGACCGTTTCGGACGAGGCGGCTGGGCGAGCGGTGCGTGAGGGTGGGGAGTTCCTCTCGGGGGCCATCACACGCACCGACATTTCCGAACCGTGGCGGCACCTCCGGCTGCGGCTGCCGGGTTCGCACCCCGATGCTGTACCTGGCCACCGGGCCGATTATGGGCGGCCGGTGCGACGGTACCCCGCGCCCTGGCCGCCCACCCATCGGCGACGCAACCATTGGGGCTCGCCTGAGTCGACGCGGGCTGACATCCTTCCACGCCGGCATCCTACGGCGGTGAAACGAACCGGGGGAGTTGCTTACCCGCCCGTGCTTGTGGAGTGTTTGCGGCTCACGCCATATCGCTCCAGTCGATGAACCCCGACGGGTCGTGCCTGCCCATGTTGGCGTGCTCGAACAGGCCCCATCCTTCGTCGCCGTTGCAGGTCGCGCGCGCCACGTGGTCCACGACGTTGAACGGCAGCATGCCCACCACGTCAGGGGAGGTCATGTCGTAGGTGACGGACTCGCTCCAGTCGCGGCCCATCCAGCGTCCGTGTGACCATGCCGGGTCGCCCACGTAGCCCGCGCCCATGCTCAGCGGCACCCCGCCCAGGGTCTCGACCTCCAACAACAAGGGCTCACCGAGCGGGGTCGTCAGGTGCACCCGCGCGCAGTCCGGATGCCGGGTGCCGCTGCGGTAGTCGACCTCCAAACGCGGCCAGCCCAACTGCTCGATCCGTCCGTCCGCGAACACCCGGCTCGCGTGGTTCAGCGTGCGGTGCCCATCGGGGCTCTCCTGGAGGATCACGACCATCGCGTAGTCGTCGAAGCGCAACGGGATGTAGGTCCACCAGAAGCCCTCGCGCGGCTCGGCGGCCCACCGGCCCGGGGGCTCGGACTCCCCGCTCGGGCGGATCCCCCACGAGCGGTCGCGGGTGCCCAGCCACACGTCAGGGTCGACGCGGAAGTCACGGCCGTCGACCGAGAGCGTCCCCGACCAGCTGCCCACCTGCGCGAACCGGCTCGCGTCCAGCATCGGGCGCGTGCCCTCCAGCAGGACGTGCCGGTCTTCGAGGACCGCCTCGAACGACCCCTCCCAGGTCATGTCCATCGAGAGATCCGGGTGCTCGCACACCAGGCGCAACGACCGCAGCGGGTCGATCACCTCGATCCGGTACCCGCCCACCGCCGGCTCCAGCGACCGCGACTCGAGTGCGTCGGAGAACCGCACCGACCGCTGCGTGTCGCCGTGGCGCACCGTCGCGAACGCGTCCACCACGCCGAGATTGGGATACACCCCGAACCCGGTCACCAGGAACACCTCCCCGGTGCGGTCGTGCGCGTTGAAGTAATAGCGGTCGTAGAAGTTCCGATCGCTCGTGCCCGCCTGCGCCATCGGCAGCGGCGTCTGGTGGACGGAAAACTCGTCGAGCGGGGTGGGTTTCACGTGGATCCTCGGTCAGTAGTCAGTAGTCAGTAGTCAGTAGTCAGTAGTCCGCCGCTGGCGCGGCGGGGGAGAGGCTGGTGGGTGCGCAGGGCCGGTGGACGCGGTCAGTCGGCGATGAGCTGCGCCAACTTGGTGTGGTGGAGGACGTAACTGTCCGGGTGGGCGGGGGTCTCCACCTCACCGAAGTGGATACGACGACGAGTGATCCGCGACAGGATCACGGCCTGCCGCAGCCCCGCGTACACGTAGTAGAACGGCAGATCCCGGACCGTGGATCCGGTGAGGTGCTCGTACTGCTCCACGACCTCGCTATGCTCGAACAGGTCCGGAATCCCGGGGAATTCAAAGGCCACCGCGAGTTCCTGGAACACATCGTGGAAGTACAGGAACCACCCCAGATCCACCTCGGGCGGCGCGATGGTCGCCATCTCCCAGTCCAGGACGGCGGACGGTTGCGTTCCCTCGTAGAGAATGTTGCCGATCCGCGCATCGCCCCAGCTCAGGGCGTCCGGGCTGGTCTCGTCGGGCCAGTGGGCCTCGATCCAGTCAAGTGCCCGCTCGATCAGCGGGATCCGCAGCCCGTCCTCACGGATGGTCCACTCGTAGTAGGCCCGCTGCTCGTCCACGTGGGCGCGCAGTGCGCTCGCTCCCGCTCCGCCGGAACCGCCGGCGGGGGCGAGCGAGGGCACCAGTTCGGCTGGCCCCTCAATGCCGTGAATCGCCGCAAGCACCGCCAGGGACTCCCGCTGCACCACCCGCCGCTGCTCGGGGTCCATCTCCAGGAGCCAACCGTCGAAGACGTACGGGGGATTGTCGACCGGGGCCCGGCCGCTGACCCGATCCATCACCAGGAACGGTGTGCCGAGTACGGCCGGGTCCTGCTCCAGCCAGCGGACGCGGGGGACCGGCAGGTCGGTGTTCTCGCGGACCACTCTCATCACGTCGAACTGCTTCTGCAGGTCGTAGACGGGGAACACCGGAAACGCGTCGTCCTGCGGGCACATCCGGGCCACCAACTGCGCGGACTGCCGTTCGGTCGAACCGGCGGGGGTCCAGGCGGCGTCGAAGAGCACCGAGATGTTGGACATCCCCGAGCTCTCCGGCCGGCTCACCGCAGAGACCTCGACCCCGGCGTCGGAGTCGACCTCGTCCCGACCGGCCAACCACAGGGTCAGGTGCTCCCGAAACTCATCGAGGTCGGCCTCGCCCGAGGTGATTCGTTGGTTGAGCGGTTCATCCGAACGCGGCTGAGTGGAAATGGACTCGGTGGACGTCGCCTGCGTCGCGTGGTCAGTCATGTGGTCGGGACCCTTCGTGCGGACCTGCCGCGCGGGCGATACCCGCACTCGGCCAGTGTGACCCACGGCACATGGGGAGGTGCTCGAAATGCGCAACCCCGGGGCCGTTCCCGCAGGAGGGGAGGCGCGCGTCGTCGTCGTCATATCCAGGCGTAGAGACGGACCGCCCTGCGTCACCACGGCGGGGGTGGCGCCGGCACGGACGGGGGTCGGTGATCTGTCACCGAAGTACTGGCATCGGTAGCCTCGGAGCGCGGGCCTGACCGGACCGCGCCGGTAGTTCTGAACGCAGAAAAAGGTGCGCAGTTGTCGATCCCCTTGAGCATCCTCGATCTGGTCTCCATCTCCGAAGGCTCGACCGCCCGTGAGGGCATCGCCGCCTCGATGGAGTCCGCGAAGCTCGCCGACCGGCTGGGCTACAAGCGCCTCTGGTTTGCCGAGCACCACAACACCCCCAACCTCGCCTCGAGCGCGACTTCGCTGCTCATCTCGCAGGCGGCCTCGGTGACGGAGAGGATCCGCGTGGGCTCCGGCGGAGTGATGCTGCCCAACCACGCGCCGCTCATGGTGGCCGAGCAGTACGGCACGCTCGCCAACCTCCACGGCGACCGCATCGACCTGGGCTTGGGCCGCGCCCCCGGAACCGACGGGATGACCGCGCAGGCGCTGAGCAGGTCGTCAGCAGAGCCGCAGGCTTTCGCCCAGCACATCTACGACCTGCAGGCCTGGTTCGGCGAGACCGGCACCGCGCACAGCACCCCGATCCTCTCGTCGGTCTCGCAGAACATGGAGGTGCCGATCTGGGTGCTGGGCTCCACTGTCAACGGCGCGTCGATCGCCGGGCAGCTGGGGCTGCCGTTCTCGCTGGCCTCGCACTTCGCCCCCGACCAGATAGACGACGCCGTCCGCGTCTACCGGGAGTCCTTCAGCACCGAGGCGCCCACCGCGCGCATCGACACGCCCCAGGTGATGGCCGGGATCAACGTGATCGTCGCCGACACGGACGCTGAAGCCCGATATCAGTTCACGACCCTCCAGCAGATGTTCCTCGACCTGCGGGCGGGGCGACGCCGCAAGATCCAACCGCCCGTCGACCCGGAGCAGTTCGCCGGCAGCTCGCCCGGGATGCTCGAGATCAGCGCGGTGGGATCGCCGGAGACCGTCAAGGCGCAGCTGGACGAGTTCGTCGAGCGCACCGACGCCGACGAGCTGATCACCGTGACCTACGCGTTCGACCCGGCGGTGCGGAACCGGTCCCTGGAGTTGCTGGCTGACCTCTGGTACTGAATACAGCGGACACCGAATCGGTCGGTAGCGAGGTGGAGGCTGGCATGGATGCCTGGGAGGCGATACACCGGGCCCGTCGAGACCTGGCACGGGACCTCGCGGGGTTCGATGAGGCGCAATGGCGTCACCCGACCCTGTGCGGGCAGTGGGACGTCGAGCACGTCGTCGCGCACCTCACCGCCGCGGCGTCGGTCGGGCAGTGGGCATGGATGCGCAGCATCGTCCTGGCCGGGTTCCGGCCGGCCGTGCACAACGAACGACGACTGCGCGACCACCTGGGCACCACGCCGGAGGACACCCTCGACCGTTTCAGGGCCGTGATCGACTCGACCGTCGCGCCCACCAAGGACCTGCCCGCCTACCTGGGGGAGGTCATCGTGCACCGCGAGGACATCCGCCATCCGCTGGGACTTCCGAGTTCGAGCGACACGGAGGCGGTGACGGAGGTGGCGGAGTTCTACGTGAGCCGCAATTTCACGGTGAACAGCAAGACGACCAGCGCCGGACTGGCCCTGCGCGCCACCGACGGACCGTTCCGAGCCGGGGCAGGCCCGGAGGTGGCCGGCCCGACGCTCGCGCTCGTCATGGCGATGGCCGGCCGGCGCAGCCACCTCGACCAGCTCGCCGGCGACGGCGTGCCCCGACTCGCGGAGCGGTTGACCTAGCCGCAGGTGACGGGCCGGCATCACCGTCACCTACGCGCACGACCCGGCGGTGCGGAACCGGTCGATCGAGCTGCTGGCCGAGCTCTGATTCTGGTCGCGAGGGATTCTCGGGCGGAAGCGATTGCGCGCGTGGAACGTGACGGCTACGTCTGTCTGACGCCGGTTGAGTGCAATGCTGGCCCGGACAATGTCAGTCAAGGGGGCCTAGAGTGACATTGTGGACCTTGGAATGTTAGTCAAGCGCCGGGTGTACGCCCCCCGCGTGCACGACGTGATTCTCGGGAGGGGATAGAGACTCGGCCCGGCTCAGTGCGCCCGCATCGGTCGCAAGGGTCACTCTCCCCAGCGTCCCGATTTTGGGACCGGTCGATCAAGCCCTTGGCCGAGCTCTGGTTCTAGTCGCGCTCTCGGATTGCTGAGTCGAGTGCGCTCATCAGCTGCGAGATGCGTGATCTCCCAGGGGGTGCCTCCGGATAACGACGAAGAATCTCGGGCAAGGGCGGAGTCGCGGATTCGGCCAGATCACGGACCCTGTCATCGTCTGTCGTGCCGGTCTTCAACTCTGCCACCCGCGCTGCGCACGCGGCTGCGCGGAGTATGTGTCCGACCTGCGATGCTCTCGCGATCGGGTGAAGGTAGGCGGCCGCCGCGGCGTCTCCGCAGGCGAGTGCCGCCAGTCGCGCGGTGTCGTCGGAGACCTCCTTGGCTGCGCGGTGGGATGCGAAGGCGGCGGTTCGTTGCTGGTTCGACCGCCGAGCGCCGTCGGCGAACGCGCGCGCCGCGTCGATCGCGTCTCGTGGTCGTGAGTCCTCCGGAGCGACGGCGTCGAATTCGGGGATCAGTTCCTGAGCGCAGTCGGCGGCGAACCGGACGACCGTTCGTAGCTCGTCCATCGTCAGATCGAAGTCCGCTGCTCCCATGGCCCTATTCTCCCGTGCTCCAGGCGAAACTGAGCGGTCTCGCCCAGGGGACGCACTCCGGTGGGTACTGCGGCGCTGCGCTGATAGAACGGGGCATGGCCATCGACGCATTCGAACCCCACCCCCTCGTCCGCCTGCTCGGCATGCCTTCGACGGAGTTCACCGCGAACGCCCTCGTCCGGGCGGTCGAAGAGCTGGGACTGGAGCAGGTGAACCTGCGCTACGTCGGCGGCGACGGCCGTCTGAAGACCCTGGCCTTCCCCATCAACTCCCGCGAGCACCTCCACGAGGTCCTGACGCGAGGAGAGCGCGTGGACGGCTCGAGCGTCTTTCCCGGGACCGACACCGACGCCAGTGACGTCTACATCGTCCCGCGGCACCGCACCGCTTTCCTCAACCCCTTCGGCGAGCGGACCTCCCTCGACGTCCTGTGTTCCTTCTACCGCGAGGACGGCACGCCGCTGCCGTACGCGCGCGAGCAGGTCGTGCGCCGCGCCGCCGAGGTGCTGACGCAGGAGACCGGCATGACGCTCGAGGCGTTCGGCGAGCTGGAGTACTACCTCGTCGACCGGCCCGACGCGCTCTTCCCCGTGGAGGAGGAGCGCGGGTACCAGGAGTCGGGGCCCTTCTCCAAGCACGAGCGGGTCCGCGAGCAGGTGCTGGGTCACCTCTGCGCCATGGGGGTGCCGTTGAAGTACGCCCACGGCGAGGTCGGCAACATCCTCGAAGATGACCGTCAGCTGGTCCAGCACGAGATCGAGCTCCAGCCCGTGCCCCTGGAGCAGGCTGCCGACAACCTCGTCCTGGCCAAGTGGGTGGTGCGCGAGGTCGCCTACGCCCACGGGCTCGAGGCGACCTTCGCCCCACTGGTGAGCGGCGAGGGCGCTGGGAACGGCCTGCACATCCACAGTCGGCTCGTGCGAAACGGCACCAACACCATCGTCACCAAGGCGGGGATCAACGACACCGGGCGACGGTTGATCGCCGGTTACCTCTCGGCGGCCAGGGCGCTGTCCTCGTTCGGCAACACGGTCCCCACGTCCTACCTGCGGTTCACCGCCGGCGACGAGTCACCCGAGGACATCTGCTGGGGGGAGAAGGACCGCACCGGTCTGGTCCGGGTCCCACTGGCCTGGGGCGGCGACGTGCTGGCAGACATGGTCGCCCACGCGAATCCCGGCAACACCGAGCCCGTCCCCGAGCCCGCCACACACCCCCAGACCATCGAGCTGCGACTCGGCGACGGCTCGGCCGACGTCCACCTGCTCCTGGCCGGGATGGCCGTCGCGGCCACGCGCGGGTTGGGTGATCCCGGGAGCCTGGAGCAGGCAGAGCGGCTGAAGGCGGACGACAACGACGACTTCGAGCAACTGCCCACCTCGTGCGCGGAGGCGGCCGACGTGCTGGAGGCCGAGCGCGAGATGTTCGAAGCCGACGGCGTCTTCCCCGGGAAACTGATCGACGCCCTGCTCGCCGGCTTGCGTGACGCCGACGCCGAGTCCGACGAGGTAGCTGGTGAAAAGGGCGACGACGACGAGGCCGCCCGGGAGGAGCTCATCCGCCGTCACTGGCACGTCGGCTGACGGCGGAATAGGGCTCGGCCGGGCGGGGTTGGACGGGGCATGACAGCTCAACCGACCCTCGCCGTCACGGGAGCCACCGGAGCTCTGGGCGGTTCGGTCGCTCGACGTCTGGCCGAGCGGGGACTCGCCCAGCGCCTGATCGTCCGGAATGCGGAGCGGGCGCCGTCGTTGCCGGGCGCAGACGTCGCGGAGGCCTCGTACGAGGACGGCGAGGCCTTGGCCGATGCCCTGCGCGGCATCGAGACCGTGTTCTTCGTGTCCGGCCACGAGGCGGCCGATCGCGAGTCGGTGCACCGGTCCGCCGTCGACGCCTTCGTGGCGGCCGGTGTGCGGAGGGTCGTGTACACGTCGTTCCTGGGCGCCTCACCGGAGGCGAGCTTCACCTTCGCCCGGACCCACCACGCGACCGAGGAGATGATCAGGGCCACGGGGATGGACTTCGTCTTCCTGCGCCCGAGCTTCTACCTGGACTATGTGGCCGATTGGGCCGATGCCGAGGGGGTCATCCGTGGACCCGCCGGGGACGGTCGGATCGCGTGGGTCGCCCGGGAGGACCTCGCGGAGGCGGCCGCGGTGGTCCTGTCGACCGAGGGACATGACGGCCGGACCTACGACCTGACCGGCGACGAGCTTCTGACGCTGGACCAGACCGCAGCACGGCTGACCGAGGCCACGGGCACGACCTACCGGTTCCAGAACGAGTCGGTCGACCAGGCCTATGCCTCCCGTCGGCAGGGTTACCCCGGGACGCCGGAGTGGGAACTCGACGGGTGGGTCGGGACCTACCTGGCGATCGCCCGCGGGGAGATGGCGGTGGCCAGCGGCTCTGTCGAGGAGCTCACCGGCCACGCGCCCCAGGGCATCGCTGACTTCTACGGCAGGTGAACGCCTACGCCGGGTGAGTCCCCGCGCCGACGCCTGTCAGAGGCCGATCTGGTCCAGTGCTGCCAGGTCCTCGGGGGAGAGGGTCAGGCCGGCGCCGGCGACATTCTCTCGCAGGTGCGCTGCCGTGGATGTGCCGGGTATGAGCAGGATGTTGGGTGAGCGCTGAAGCAGCCAGGCCAGTGCGACCGACATCGGGGCCGCCCCCACGCGGTCGGCGACCGCCGAGATTTCGGTGGACTGTAGGGGGCTGAAACCTCCGAGGGGAAAGTACGGGACGTAGGCGATGTTCTCGGCATCGAGCCGGTCGATGAGGAGATCGTCGTGGCGGTGGGCGAGGTTGTACATGTTCTGTACGCACACGATCGGGGTGATGCTCTGGGCCTCGGCGGCCTGCTCGGCGGTGACGTTGCTGACCCCGAGGTGGCGGATGAGACCGTCGTGGTGAAGCTCGGCGAGGGTCTCGAAGGCCTGGGCGAGCGAACCCGGCTGCGGACCTTGGGCGTCCCCCATCCTCAGATTGACCAGGTCGAGGGCCTCGACCCCGAGCGACCGGAGGTTGTCCTCCACCTGCGTGCGCAGGTCCTCAGGTCGCCGGGCCGTCGGCCAGCCACCCCGCTCGTCACGGTTCGCGCCCACCTTCGTGGCGATGACGAGCGACTCCGGATACGGGTGAAGCGCCTCGCGGATCAGTTCGTTGGTGACGCGCGGACCGTAGGCATCACTGGTGTCGATGTGAGTGATCCCCAGGTCGACCGCGGCGCGCAGCACCGCCAGGGCGCCGCTGCGGTCGGCCGGGGGGCCCATCACCCCGGGGCCCGCGAGCTGCATCGCGCCGTAGCCGAATCGGGTGACCGTCAGATCACCCAGGTTCCAGATGCCGCCGGGAATAGTCACAGAGGGAGTAGACATGGTCTTTCCTTCGTCGTTGTCGTGGGGAGTGGACGGTTCCACCTCCTTGCACCATTCTCGGGGGGTAACTTCCCAGGGGGAAGTAGGCACTTGGAAGTGCCTAACCCACCCGAAGGAGAGGGGATGGTTCTGTGACGACTACCGCGGCGCAGAAGAAGGCCCAGGCCACGATCGAGTACAACGCGTTTCTCGCGGTCTGTCCCAGCCGCCAGCTGTTGGACCGAATTTCGGACAAGTGGGTGGTTCTGGTCCTCTGCGCGCTGGGCGGCGAGGCCTCCGCTGACACGGCAGTGACGAGCACGCCCCGAGCAATGCGCTACTCCGAACTCGCCCGCGCCTTGGTCGGGGTCAGCCAGAAGATGCTGACCCAGACACTGCGGTCGTTGGAGCGCGATGGCCTGCTCACCCGCACCGTCACCCCGACCGTGCCGGTCACCGTCACCTACGAGCTGACGGAGCTGGGAGTCTCCCTTCATCACATGACACGCGGCCTCAGGGCCTGGGCGCAGACGCACATGGCCGAGGTGCTGGCCAACCGCGAGACTCACGACGCTGCTGCCACCTGAGCGCCCGCATCGTCGAGACGCGCTCCCGAGAACACCCTGCCTATGGAGTCCGGTGTCCCCCTAGGAGGGCGGGCACGACGTGATCGCTGAACCAACTTGGAGCGGTGTGGGCGAACTCGTCGGGCGAGAACGCCCCGGCGCCCGCGGGCACGCGGCCTAGGACCGGAACCCCGGTCAGGCGGGGCAGGTCCTCCAGGTTGCAGCGCTCGGCGAGGTCAGGGTCGTACGGCCACGAGCCGATCACGATCCCGGCACACCGGAGCCCCGCTGACTCGATCGCGCGGACCGTGAGCTCGGTGTCGGACAGTGTGCCCAGTCCCGCGCGGGCCACCACGACCACCGGGGCGGCGAGTGACCGGGCGAGGTCGAGCACAGTGAGGTCGGTGCCCAGGCGCACGAGCACGCCACCGGCACCCTCGATCAGGTCGAGGCGGCCGGTCGGGGTGGCAGTTGCGGCCGTGGGCTGCTCGGCAGGCGCGACGGCGGTGTCGTCGGCGCCGCCGAGCCACCGCCGGATCGGACCGAGGAGGTCGTCGAGCGTCGC